>CAYJHS010000036.1:8851-16025 GCA_964369815.1 uncultured Desulfovibrionaceae bacterium | reverse complement strand
CATTATGAAAATCACCAAGGCTCTGGGAGTGCCCTTTGCGCCAGTAGCTCAAAGTACATAAAATTACTCTGTGTGATAAATGGTGTGATAAAAAATATTTCTTTACATATAACTATTTGAAATTATTAAATCATAAACCAGTCTCCTAAGCGGTAGGCCGCAGGTTCGATTCCTGCCGAGCGCACCATATATTTAAAGGGCTTACGCCTGAAGCGTAAGCCCTTTTCATGTTAAAATAGTCAAAAAAACTATTACATTATATCATTCACTCATGAATTTCTGCACTATACCTTATTCATAGTGGCTCGCAGTTCATGCGCTTGCTCTGCAAGGTCGCGAATTGCGTCAGCGGATTGAAGGATAGCTTCAGCATTCTTATTTACAACGCTGTTAATATCACTCATGGACTGAGAAATTCCTTCTGAAACTGTCGTTTGTTCACCGGCTGCATTAGCTATTTGGTGAATCATGGTTGTATTAAGACTTGTAACAGATGCAATCTCCTGCAAAGAATTTTCAGATTGCCGTGCAAATTCAGACGCTTGTGATATCTGCTGTACGACTTGCTTTACTTCTTCTTGGTTGGCAGTGCTTGAGTGCTGAATCGAGCGCACACTCTGGCTTACTTCGCTGGTTGCATTCATTGTTTTTTCAGCAAGCTTTCTAACTTCGTCGGCTACAACTGCAAAACCACGTCCCGCCTCACCAGCTCTTGCAGCCTCAATGGCAGCATTTAAGGCAAGCAAGTTCGTTTGATCAGCAATATCAGTAATAACATTAATAATATTTCCAATGCCATTGGAAAGTTGATCTAGTTTCTCCATATTTCCTGTCAAGTTATCAGCAGAGCTAGTCAAAGCATCCATTGCATGGGACATTTTTTCAATAGTATTGATACCTTCTTGGGCTTTTTCTAATACGGCATTACTTTGTTCTGCTGTGCTTGAGGCATTTTGTGCTACTTCTTGTACAGAAGCATTCATTTCTGTCATGGCTGTGCTGGTTTTCTCAATGTGCTCACGTTGAAAATCTGACCCTTCAACGATAAGATCTGTTTGAGCCGATAGTTCTTCTACTGCAGATGCTACACGAGTGGCAATTTCCGTAGCTTGAACTGACATACCCTTAATGGCCTCATTTTGCTCATGAACTTGTGTAATATCATTTAAGAATTCAATGTATGCCACAGCTTTATGATCAGCATCAAAAAGTGGACTTGCAAATACATCAAAGTGCATGCTTTTACCATTAATTATGCAAGGAGCTACCGCATTTATTACTCCATTTTTATTTATAGCAGTACAGCCTAAACAGTATTCATTGCCGCAAGCAGGAGAGTTAAACAAGTTTCCGCAATTTTTACCTATAACATCGACCTCACCTAATGTATTTTTAGCCGTTTTGTTCATGTAAATTATTTTATTATCTTGAGTAGCTGTAAAAATATTAGTGGGCATACTATCAAACAATTCTTGATATGAGCTTACAAGACGGTTTACAGAAGTTACAAGATTATTAAACCCACCACTAAATTTCGAATCATCAGCTTGCGCAACTAATGCTCCCGAAGAAACTTTATTAGAAGTTTTATATATTTCATCAACAATGTCATTTAATGTGACAAGTATAGAACGCATAGCATCAATAAGTTGTCCAATTTCATCTTTTTTATTTGATTTAATGGTAGCAGATAAGTTACCATTACTCACTTCTTTTGCAAAAGCAGTCGACTGCTCTATGGGTTTTATTACTGCCTGTTGAATGAATAAATAAGAAAGCACAGCTAGAACAATAGTAATAAACATACAAATCATTGAAATATATTCAGCCTGTATGAATTTATTAGTAACATTTTTTGCGACACCCTCTGTTCGTGCGGAAAGCTTAGAAAAGAAAGTTTCAATCGGAGACATAATTTTAGCAACTTCATTTCTATATTTAACACCAAATACCAACTCAATAGCAGCTTGTTGATTGGATTCTCCATTTATTGTATAATTTCCGTTTTCATCTTTGAACTTTCCCTGCATAGCATGCATAGCTTCATTTTCAATACCTACTAAAGTATTTGAAAGTTTATTTGACTCTTCAAGCAAAGCAAATTCTTCATTGGTAAGACCGTATTGCTTTAATAAGTCAAGTAAAGCAACACTTCTACCAGGAGCAACACTTGCTGTTTGCGGACGTGGCAATTTACCAGATCTTATGTCAACTATCTTATTGTACTTTTCTTTGAATGATTCATCATTGTTTGCTACATACAATCGCACATTATCGGTGAGTGATTCAGAAGAACCCCTAAGCTCTCGTGATAATTCAATTAAAATAGCATTATTTTTATTAACTTCTTGAATTTCTGTAAAAGCATTACTTGCTACAAAGAGAAAAAATATTGATACCAATATCATAGCAGCAACTAAAAAATTTGAAATGAAAAATGTAGTTCTAATTTTCATAATTTTTCCTATTTTTAAAGTCTACAAACGTGACTCTTAGAGCGTACACTTCATTTTGATTAAATATAAGTATATTTCAACATCCTCTAAAAGACAAAACTCCACGAAAAACATTATCGTCATAAACCGTAAAATGTTTACCCCTATCTCCACCATCATTCTACTCAGCCGATAATTTCTGAAACTAACCAAGAGCACAAACAATTCACCCCCTACATAACACGTGAAATAATAGCATAAATTCAGCAAACCCCTCTCGCCTGTCCAGAACAATACACTACTTCAAACATCAATTTTAATTATTTTTGTAAATGGGCTTTGAGATTAGAAACCAAGGTGCATTATGCAGAATTCATAAATTAACTCTTGCCTAATGCGCCAAGAGTGTGTAATATTATCAAAGTAGATGTTTGGAATGCACTAGATTGCTTTAGACCATATTAATTATTTGAAATATACATAACTGCAGACTTGGAGGATGCATAATGGCACCTGAAATTTTGAATTGGCAAGATGGCGTCGCTCGTGTTGTAAATAATCGCGGATTATATGCAAAGCTTTTAATCCGATTTGCAGATAGCCTTGCTGATGCACCAACAAAAATTGCAGAAGCTGTGGCAGCGGGTAATATTGAAGATGCACAAATGCAAGCTCACACCGTAAAGGGCACAGCTGCTAATCTTGGTGCAGAAGCTTTAGCCGAAGCCGGCAGAGTGCTTGAAACCGCCATAAAAGATGGTAGCGGCATTGAACCTGCCATTGAAGAAATGCGTAAAGTCCTTGAACAAACCGTTGAAGTTATGCGCGCTTTTGAAGCCTAAGTAACCATTGTTACAAAAATATTTTTAGCATTCATTATATTTTTTTCGTCCTATCATGTTATTTTGTAGCATGATAGGACTTTTATTTTTCCACAAATATATATATTTATTAATGTTTTTTATTACACCTTAAAGCATATACTACATAAAGCACGGTACAATAAAATATAGATAAAGCCCATAATTCTACTGGATTTTTTTTAGGTGTCAGTGTATTGACAGAGAAAGGGTTATATATTGTCATAATCTTATGATGATAATTAAGATAGTGTTTTTTGAAGCAAACTATGCGTTGTACACGCTCCCATAAAATTTCAACAAGCTATAACGGCGGAGAAAGCTATGGATCTCGAAAAAAGCGGCATTATTGGGCAAAGTGGAAGCCTTGCAGAAGTGTTTCGTATGCTCAAAAAAGTTGCCCCTTCCGACAGTACAGTGCTTGTAACCGGTGAGTCCGGTACAGGAAAGGAACTTTTGGTGCGTGCTTTACATATGTATAGTGACCGTGCTGAAAAACCTTTTGTGCCCATAAACTGCGGGGCTATTCCCAAAGAACTTTTGGAATCTGAACTTTTTGGACACGAGAAGGGAGCCTTTACCCATGCTATCCGTACCCGCCCCGGTCGCTTTGAAATTGCAGAGGGCGGAACTATTTTTCTTGATGAAATAGGTGAAATGGACCTGAGCTTGCAAGTAAAAATCTTGCGTGTGCTCCAAGAAAAAGAAATTGAAAGAGTGGGTGGCTCCGGTGTAAAAAAGGTAGATGTACGCATTGTGGCTGCTACCAACCGCGACCTTGAAGCAGAAGTGACACAAGGGCGTTTTCGTGAAGACCTATACTATCGACTCAATGTTATTCCCCTACATTTACCTCCACTACGCGAAAGACTTGGTGACGTTTTACTGCTTGCACAACACTTTTTAGAATTATTTTGCAAAAAAAAGAAAAGAGAAAGATTAATTCTTTCTCCTCTTGTTGCGCAAATTTTTGTAGCATATGCTTGGCCAGGCAATGTGCGTGAGCTTGAAAACTTCATGGAACGATTAAGTATTTTAGCTGACGGCCCCCAAATTGAAGTGGAAGATGTACCTACAAAAATTCTGGATGCCGTAGGAGCACTTGAAGATTTACCACCGCTGCCCGAAAACATTTTTGACGCACAAATATCTTCGCCTTTACCACAAGACGAAAGCACAGCCGAAGCAGCAATACCCGTCAATGCAACTTCTGAGCGGGAATTTTTAACCCCTCAAACAAAGGAAGTGGCGCCCGCATCCATAGCGTCTGGTTCGCAGACCTTTGTCTGGCCAACCTTAGCCGAGTTAAAAAAACATAACATGGGCCTGAAAGACTTTTTGGAAGCCATTGAAGACCGCTTGTTGGATGAAGCCATGGAAGAGGCACATGGTGTGAAAAATCAAGCGGCGGAAATCCTCGGTGTTAAGAGAACTACCCTTATTGAAAAACTCAAGAAGAAAGGCCAATCTTAACAACAGCAATCTGGAACAAATATTGCATATTAATTCCCGATGACACAAAAATACTACACCGTACAACGGCTTCTTTTGAGAACGAGCGTAGCGTTCATCTTTTTTATATCAATACTATTGATACAATTGAATGTTTTTGCGGCTGAAACACAGCCAGTACAAACTCCTCAAGAAGCAAAACAAAACCCTGCTGCCACAAACCCTAATACTCCTGCGCAAAGCGCAACACCAGCCTCACAAACTTCACAAGACACAAAACCTAAAAATACTCGTGGTGACATTGTAAGCCCACAAGAAATTAAGGCTACCATCAATAAGGCCGGCCCAGAATATTCGCCCGAAGACGATGCTGTATCTACGGAACTTTCTAAGGCAAAGACGGAAGAAGTGCAATCTAAGGACGAAAATACGGGAGAGACAACTCCGCAAGCACAAGATGATAGCCAAAAAGATATGACTGTGGTGCAAAGTGTTGATCCTGCAAAAAAACCACCACCCCCCAAAAAAGAAGGCGAAGAAGGGGATGATGCGGCACAAGCGGAAAAAACCGTCATATATATGGACGAAGAAGGTAATGTGGTGGAAAAACCACCCGTACCTGAGGAGCTTTTTGCCGAAGCCACCAAGCTTATACAAGCAGCTAAGTTCAAAGAAGCTTTGCCCATTCTAGAGCAATTACGTGCCATGTTGACCATTCCGGCGCAAATGCGAGAGCAAGTGTTATATTATCGCAGCGACGCTCTGTCTTCCATATATGATGGAAAACCTCAAGAAGGTTTTGAGCCAATAATTTCTGCCACAGAAGAAGCGCTTAATGCCAATTTGCGCTCAACTCGTGTGCCTGATGCCCTGTATCGACTGGGGCTTGCCAATTTGAATGTGGGTAATATTGCCGAAGCTGAGGGCTATTTTAGGGCTTTGCGCCGTCGCCATCCCTATGATGCGAATGTGCCAACGGCCTTTCACTTATTAGGTATGGCACAGCTCAATAAAAAGCTTTTTGCCGAAGCAGAAGCAAATTTCCGCACCGTTTTGCAAGAATATCCTGATTCCTCAGCGGTGAAACAATCGACCATGGCCTTAGTACGAGCTTTAGTGGGGCTTCAAAAATTTGACGACGCTCTTGTATATGCAGACTTTGCGGAAAAACGCTGGGCACGGCACTATATTGAAGATCCAGAATATTTACGTTCTCTAGCAGAGTTAGATTACAAGTTGAATAAAAAAGATTTAGCTCTGCAAAAATATTGGCTATTGTACAACCTTTTGCCTAAGGCTGAAAATAGTGCCGACATCTTGGCAAGCATTGGAGATCTTTATTTTGAGCTAAACCAAACGGTACCGGCCATGGAAGTCTTTGGCGAGATTTTACAACGTTACCCTAACAGCAATGCAGCAGCTATAGCCCTTTTACGCCGTTCTGAAAAAGGGTTGTATGACAGCCCAATTAATATGCCAGAAATGTTTGCCGTTTTTGAAAATCCGGGAGACCCACCCCCACAAGTAGTTTATCAAGACTTACAAAAAGAACACCCCAATGATAAACGTAGTATTACCGCACAGCTTAAGTATGCTCTTTGGCAGTTATGGGATAAGCAATACACAGACGCCATGGGTAGTGCCGCAGATTTTATTGATTTACACCCAGAAAATGTAGATGTTGAGGTGGCACGAGATACAATTATGCGTGGTTTTATGGCAGACCTAAAAAACTCTCTCCTAGAAGAAAATTACGGGCGTGTGCTGATTTTATGGAATGGTTTTCCCTTAGTAAGAGAACGTTACGGCCCCATTGACCCAGACCTGCGCAACGCCCTTGGGCGTGGTTATTTAGAGCGTGGAGAAGATGCTAAAGCCTTGGAAATGTTTAAAGAATTTCTTAAGACTCCACAGCATCCAAAATATAGTGATTCCACCTTTGCCCTATATTTTAACAAATATCTTGAAAGCGGCAACTGGAACGCCATGCTTGACCTTGGTGAAATTGTAAAAGATTGGGAAATGTCCAAAGCCATGCGCGGACAATTAGACTATGCCCTTGCGCTTTCAGCAGAAAATCTGGGCTTGCGTGACCGCTCTTTAAAGTTATGGACAGAGCTTGCCGTTAACCAAGACATACCCAAATATCAAAGAGCCTATGCCACATATTTCTTAGCAAAAGATGCCGAGAATCGGAAAGACATTAAGGATGCCTACAGCTATAACCTTAAAACACTTAATCTTTTTGATGAGCTAAAACAAGATCGCTCCGACAGAGCTGACGACTCACGTCGCAAGGAAGTCATGAATTCACTCATGGACATCACCGAAGTAGCCAACCGTATCCCTGAAGCCTTAGAATGGGTTGAGCGCTATAATCAATTTGTGGACAAAGACTCTCCGGAGTTCCACGGTCTGCGTTTTCGT
>CAYJHS010000036.1:0-8841 GCA_964369815.1 uncultured Desulfovibrionaceae bacterium | reverse complement strand
AATGTTTCCATAGATTTGCAAAACTTCTTACCTAAAGTACATTAATGTACTTTTGCAAAATAAAGCTTTTCGTCAGCAAAATAAGCTATGCCAACGAAAAGCTTAATAAAACAGCTGGTCTAATACTCAATTTTTGAGCACTTTGCGGCGACAGAGCAAAGCGCAGGTGCTGCACATTAAAATTTTGCCACACCTCATACAGTCACCCATACATTTGTGAAATTACAATGCCATACTCTACATACAGATATTTATATGGAGCGATTGGCGCTCAAGGCTATCACTCCCTTGGCTATGCGATAAATATACCATACCAAATAAAGAACCCAAATAATCCACACCACTAATATACCCACTACAGTAATCGTCAAAATAACACTTACAATTCCTAGAATGATACCATAGACTAAAGCACGCCAAAATGTACCAATCTGCCAAGAAATATGGCTCCTTACCAGAGCACTTTGGCAGTCATCTTTTTTGATATAGTTTAAAATAATGGCGGCGATGGCACATATACCACCACTGATCAAGGCAGCAGCATAGAGTCCATAACCAATCCAAGCTATGGTTTTATCGCCAGCATCACCCTGTTGGTTCATATCCATGTAAATCCTTCTTAAATTATATAACCGTTTCTAATTGTTTTAACTCTACGGAAAGCTGCCCGCTATTACTGCGTATGACAACATAACCGCCGGCACTGAAATTGCCAGGATTTATGACAATGGTGCGTCCAATTTTGTCCATATTGCAGGCTTCATGAATATGCCCACAAATACATACATCTGGCTGATTTTCTTCTATAAACTCACGCACTGCCGTGGAGCCTACATGTATGCCACTTGCAATAACATCGCATAAGGTGTCCTTGGGAGGATTATGCGAAATAAGAATTTGTTTTTGCCACTTACGCGCTTTTTGCCAAGTTTGCTCAAGCCATTCGGCAAAATTTGATTCCGGATATTCACTGGGGGTACCAAAGGGAGTAAAGGTAGAAGCGCCCACACCAAAAACACACAGGTCGGGCAAAAGTTCATGTACTTCGGTGTGTAAGTTCCAATTTCGCTCTTGTAACCAGTCGGTGACTTCACTCCTATCCATATTGCCAATTTGTGCAAGCAGGCGCGGATTTTTTTCCTCTAGGGCAAAAAGTACCCTTTCAGCTTGTTTGACACCGCCACCAAGAGTCATGTCACCAGTAACAATGATGCCATCTGCTCCGGCAAGTTCCGGAATATGTTCAAGAAGGCTAACATCATCATGAATATCACCAAGGGCAATCCATAAAAAATCTTCTTTTTCTGGGGTTTCTTGGATTTTTCTTTCTTCTGTCATAGAGGTGCTCCTTTAGGCTTATACGAGTGCTCGTATTGGCACTTGGCATATTACGCTTTCCTTGTTAAAAGGTCTTTAATACTAACCTAGTTTAAGCCAAAGGAAAAGAGGGAATGCTATGGACACAAAAATTTCTAAGGCGGAGTTGCGTAAAAAGTTTATTGCACGGCGAAAATTGTACTTTGCCGAAAACAAAGAAGCGTATGAAGAACAAAGTCAACAAACTCAGCGCTTTATCTTAGCAGAAGAAGCATGGAAAAGTGCACAACGCGTAGGACTTTATATGGCAATTGGGGGCGAAATGGACACAGAACTACTGTGTTCTCACGCCTTTGGCACCGGCAAAAAAGTTTTTTTGCCCCGCTGTCAAGCCGCAGAGCAAGGACAAATGGATTTTGTGGCCTGTGCAGGTCTAGAAGATCTTGCACAGGGAGCCTATGGAATTTTAGAGCCAAAGCCAGAGCTACCACCTGAAAATGTAGAGACATTAAAACTAGATATCCTCATTGTACCGGGCGTAGCCTTTGATAAAACTGGCTTTCGTCTTGGCTTTGGGGGAGGCTATTATGATCGCTTTATACAAAAAATGCAGACAGAAAAAACTTTGTACCTAGGGCTTGCTTTTTCTTGGCAAATTGTTGAGAATTTGCCCGTAGAAACATGGGATTTACCCATGTCAGCACTGGTAAGTCAAGGAGGTATCCATTGGAGATAACATATATTCCTTTTTCATTTCCTCATATTGAAAAAGTACGTTGCCTTTTTCAAACTCGTCAAGGCGGCTCTTCTATGGGTGCCTATGGCGGCGGAAATATTGTCTACGCTCCCGGAGATGACAGGACACATGTACTACAAAATCGCACAGCCTTGCAACAAGCTGTAGGCTATGGCTTTAGCGAGCTTGCGCAAGTGCACGGCGATGTGCTTGTTTTTGAACCGGAGCTCACCCCCCTAGAGGGCTTTCAAAAGAGCGGTCAAATGCCAGAAGCTGACGGCCTTGCCACATCATGCGCAGGGCATGCGCTCATGATTAAAACAGCCGATTGCCAGCCTATCCTCATAGCACATGCACAAGGCAAACATATCATGGGGTTACATGTAGGATGGCGTGGCAACAAAATAGGTTTTATAGGAACGGCTATTGCGGCTTTTTGTAAACAATATAACCTAGTCGCAAAAGATTTATATGCCGTGCGAGGGCCAAGCCTTGGGCCGCAAAATGCAGAATTTGTAAATTTTGACTTGGACTGGGGTAAAACCTTTACACAGTGGTTTGACGAAAAGAATAAAACCATGAATTTGTGGGAGTTAACCCGTCATCAACTGCATGAAGCCGGACTGCCGCATGCACATATCTATGGTATTGATATGTGTACTTATGGTATGAACGATGTATTTTTTTCTTATCGCCGTGAAGAACTTTCGGGAAGACAAGGAAGCCTTATTTGGATTGAACCTACCTCGTAAACATGAAAAGTAACAAGCATGAACGATAAAACAACAATCATTCCCAATGTTATGGAACGATTAAGCAAGCTTCAAAGCGGTCAATGCCTTGATATGCGTACTTTTAAGCGCAACCGCTCTGTGGCTATTATCTGTACAGGCAATGACAGCTTTGACGTGATTGAACGTGGTTTTCACGAAGAGTCATGGGAAGGATTAAGCGCTGAAAAAATTAAACGGCTCCTAAAAACCTTGCTCAAACGAGAGTTTCCACGCAGTAATAAAATTCGACTATATGTATTGGATTCTTTTGAAAATACTGACGTAAATCGTATGGGGTACGGTTCTGGACGATTTGGCGGATGACATAGCACACTGCGCCAGCCTCAGCAACTTACAGGGTTCATATAATAGACGTTGGTTTTTTATGAGTATTTTTATTATATAATTACCCCTTTACGTTGCGCACATGTTAACATAAAAAATATAACAATGTCTGCAAATGCTTGCGCTCAATGCCCCCAATTATCCCCTTGATGGCTCTGAAAGAATATGTAAAAAGTATGCGGCGCCTTGCAAACGCATATGATAGCTTGCAAGGGTTTGTTTTACACAAAATTTAAGCCCAGCGCCATCTTACACAAAGGTAAATAAATGCTTAATAAATTATACTATTTTTTATGTGGCCTTGCAATGGGTGCAGCAGATACAATTCCCGGCGTTTCCGGCGGTACAATCGCCTTTATTACCGGCATTTATGAAAAATTATTGCAAAATATCACAGCCGTTGACCGCACATTCTTCAAGCTCCTCTTGAAGCGTGAATTTCAAGCGGCTATGAATAAGATTTCGTGGGCCTTTGTTATCCCTCTTGTTCTTGGCATTGGTACGGCTATTTTTTCACTGGCAAATATTGTTGTATATCTCTTAAAAACCCACAAAATTTTTGTCTGGGCTTTCTTTTTTGGGCTTGTTCTTGCTTCTTTGCTCATCTTATTAAGAAACTTACAAAAAATTCAAGGTTATCCCAAAAGCTCTACCCTCTTGTTTATATTGGGAACTATTTTTTCAGCATGGCTGACATACGCCAACCCTATTGCTCTTGAGCATACGTACATTACAACTTTTTTTTCTGGAGTTATAGCTATTTGCGCCATGATCTTACCCGGAATATCTGGCGCTTTCCTCCTTGTTTTACTTGGACAGTATCAATATATCCTGCAAAGTGTTGCCAATATGGATATTTTAACCATTATAATATTTGGCCTTGGTACGCTTTGCGGTCTCTTTTCCTTTACCCATCTCATTCGTATGTGCCTAGAAAAATATAACAAACCAAGCTTAGCACTTTTATCGGGTATTTTGGCAGGCTCCCTTGCCATGCTCTTTCCCTTTAGCCATAGCTCATGGGAGTTAAGCAGTGAAAATGCTCTGCTGTGCCTTTTTATAGGTATAGGAATAGTCATTCCTCTGGCTTTACATAGGGCACATAAAATATTTTTTGCAAAATAAAGCCCCAGTTAAAACTATAACACACTTTTTGTGCTATGATTTTTGCATTTTATCAAAAGCTTTCTTGGCATGCTCCCTTTGCGCTACATCACCAATATCAGCAGGTACGATGGTCATGCCAATGGGGCAAAAAGTAAGCGCTGCAAGTTTAAGATGTTGCCAAGCAAAAGGAATACCAATGATAGTCACCGCACAAGCTACTGCTGCGGCCAGATGGCCTATACCAATCCAAACACCTGCCAATAAAAACCAAATAATATTGCCAATCACCCCAAGGGAACCAGTGCCTATGTCGTGCTCTCCCGTAAGTACATCTCTACGAATTGCTACTTTCCCAAAAGGAAAAAATGCAAACTGACCGATGACAAAGCACGCTTTCCCCCACGGAATGCCAATAATAGAAATAAACGCTAGTATACCAAAAAACCACCACAAAAGCCCTGTAAGAATTCCTCCCAGTAAAAACCATAATACATTACCGAGTAAACTCATACTCTACCCTCCTTTATATCTTTCGAATTTCCATAAGATTCTCGTCACTACTGCCCCAGAAAGCGCACAAATAATTACGGGAAATGTATAATAAAAATAACTACACAATGCACTAACATAATCTTACACCAAGTGACTCATGCGGGCAGTGCCAGTATAATATATATACCTCCAAAAATCGAAAACGTATACACCATAAGGCAAAAAAATTTTTCATTATTGTGATGAATTTTAGGTAAAATTTATATTTTTCAAGATGTTACAGAAACACACCGAAGGTATTGTATTTATATATGTCATTTCAATACATTAAAGAAAATTTATAATTTTACCGCTCTTCATTAAAAAAATCTTGTCATCCCTAAGATGATTTATACTGTAATCCCCTTGCCGGAGCTCTTTTTATATATCATGATAAAACCCTAATTACGTGTTATCGTAATTCCAAATTTTAACCTTAGAAGGATATGCCTATGCGTCACAAAATTCTTATGCTTTGTCTGTGTTTTCTTTTGCTCACTCCCCAAATTTCTTTCGGCAATGACTTATTGAAGGCTATTAATAGCAACGATTTTAACAGTGTGGAAAAAGTCGTAAAGAGCGGTGCCGATGTTAATGCTGCCAATGAGCATGGTATATCTCCCTTGATGCTTGCAACTGCAATGGACAATACAAAAGTCATGCAGCTGCTACTGACTAACAAGGCCAATATAGACAAGGCAGATAAAGATGGCAATACAGCCCTTTTTTATGCCGCAGCTCTAGGAAAGAAAGCAGCTGCAGAACTACTTTTGAAAAATAAAGCCAATATTGATGCAAAAAATGCCCAAGGCGAAACGCCTGCCATGTTTGCCAGTAATCGTGGCCAACAAGCAATGATGCTTTTTCTCTTACAAAATGGAGCAGACGTTCATGAAAAAACCAATGACGGCTCTACTATGCTTAATCACGCTGCATCTCCTGGATATATGGACTGCGTGAAATTTTTACTTGATAAAAAAGTTGATGTAAATGCAAGAAGTAAGGACGGTTCTACAGCACTTATGTATGTTGCCATGGATGGCTCTATAGAGCTTATTAAACTTCTTTTGGAGCATGGGGCTAACCCCTTACTTGCTGATAATGATGGAGTATCAACCATAAGCTATGCACAGGAAAATGGTAATACTGCTGCCTTTGAATTTCTGATTGATTACATTGAAAAAATGAATAAAAAATAAACAAATAGGGTACAGTTGTCTTGTTTTCAGTAAGACAATGCACTACTGCAATCTTGCAGATCATTTTTTAATCTAAACAACACATAAGGAAAACGTATGTTCAAGAATTTATTAGCTAAAGTTGGCATTGGTAACGCAAAAATTGATACTGTTTTAGAAAATATGACCTTAACACAAGGCGATACACTTACAGGGGTTGTGCATATACAAGGAGGAAAGGTTGACCAGGACATTAATAAAATTACTATTTCTGTAATGACCATGGCTCAAGGAACACATGAAGTAGACGGTGAAGAAAAAACATACATCTCCGGAAAATCCGTAGGCTCTTTGAAAATTGACCAAGCCATGAAGGTGGAAGCCGGTGAAAAATACGAAATTCCTTTCAACTTTAAATTACCCTCAGAAACGCCCATAACATCTATTGCCTCAGGAAAAAACCAATCTAAAGTCTGGGTATTTACAGATCTTGATATTGAATCCGGCCTTGACACCGGAGACCGCGACTACCTTACCATTCACCCACACCCTGCCGTTACCATGATGATTGATAAATTTTTACAAAACGGCTTTGAATTTAAGAAGGTGGATGTGGAAGTAGGCTACTTAACTACACCAAATTTTTCTAGTTCTTCCGGCATATACCAAGAAGTGGAAATGCGCCCTAGCGGCGGTTTTAGCTGGCACAGCCGCACCATTGAAGAAGTGGAATTAAGCTTTATTGTGAAAGAAGACATGGTGCATCTTCTTGTGGAGGTAGATCGTAGCTCTGCTGGTGATGGATATAACTCCATAAGCTACCCTACAAGTGTACAAGAGGACGAAATTGACGCATATTTTGAGCAAGTTTTCCCTGTTTAACACACTGTTAAACACATAAATATAGCCCCTTGCTCAAAAAATTGCGCAAGGGGCTTTTTGCATCTACTGTTTCTTTAACTGTACCTGTTGCACATTCATGACATACTCATGAGGAAAAGTATCTTTATTCGTAAAAAGAAGATAGGCGGTACCTTGAGGTAGAGTAAGAGTGCCTATAGTCTTTTGCTGAAAGTCAGACCAACCTTTAGTGACAGAAAGTTCTGCATAAAAATGTGCACTGGCATCAAGCATACCGTGCATCATCGGTTCCTTTAAAGCAAACACCCCCACTATAAACACCTTTTGCATAACACTATAACGGCTATAAGAAATGCTTATATTATAAGTGCCTGCCTCGCTAATATGCACAGGAAACATGACAGCACTGCCATTTTCCCACTCGTGCAGATAATGCGGCTGGGTATTTTTTTGTATGCTCATACGACGAGCAAAGCGTAAATCAGCGTCCTTGGGATATAAAGTCCAACTGCCACGCCAAGTGTATTTTCCAGGCTCCGGAGGAGTTTCGGCATGTACTGCGCCCGCAAGCATAAGTAAAGCAAGGAAGGTGACCATATATATAAAGTGAGAAACAAAACTGTGCTTCATAGCTCTATCCTTAGCGTAACATGCCTCTCTAAGTGTGCCATTGCAATTTAATCATCACTGCTGCTGTCACCGCCGCTATCGCTGCCACCACTATCGCCGTCGCTGTCGTTATCATCGTCGCCATCGTCATCGTCGTCGTCATCATCATGGGACTTTTTAGATTTCTTCTTTTTACTACTACTTTTTTTGGAGCTAAATCCAAAAATCAACACTTTACCAAGCCACAGGATGAAAAGCAATATTCCTAAGCCAATAACAACTTCAAACATTTCAGGATCTTCTTCTGCAGCAAGGGCTATATCACACAGGCCAAAGAAAAGAAGTGCTACTAATGCTGGAATGTATCTCATGGTATTTCCTTTACAGTTTTGAGACTCCCTATACCGTAAAAAAGTATTGGCAGTCTCAATGAATGTTTTTTAACACTATTATCTTCTTTTAGATGAAGATTTAGATGAAGATTTAGATGAGGATTTAGAAGAAGATTTGGATGAGGATTTTCTCTTACGCTTTTTATCATCGTCGTCATCATCGTCGTCATCATCCCCCTGCTCTACAGGTGCAGAACAGCCTCCGCACCCAGTTAAAGGTGCAGTAATCATAAGCATCGCTGCAAGAATAAGAACAAATTTAGCCTTTTTGCTACCAAAAAAATGAAAAATCCCCATAAAAACTCCTCTTATGTTTTTGCTGTAATAGGTTTGGACAGTTATGTCTTTTGACTTAGTACCGCATTTATAAAAACTTATTTTCTGGACGCAAGTTTTTCGGTAATCGCATCAATCGTTTCTTGTAGATGCGTATAAGATTTATTACGCATTTCATGCACCAAAATCAAAATACCTTTGACATTTTCCACCCTTGTTTTGCCTGTAGGGTTTGGATCCACATATTCGGCTTGAATAGTATTCGTGTCTGCAAAAATTAATGCCGTAGCCGTACCCACATCTTGCATGCTTAGTTGGTAAAGTAATTCTCCCCAGCTAAAGCCCTCGTGTGCAATGGAAAAACGCTCAATACTGTCTCCACCGCGAGAGGAAATTTCTTCAAGCATTTGCGCAGATCCGGGAGCTATGGTGCAGCTAATGAGCATTTCCGGCATGGAGCGATTGGGCCGCAAAATTACATTGGCACCCAGCCTTGCAAGACGCTCCCTATTACTATCATTGACAAGTTCTGCAGTAATACCTTTTGCATAGTTAGTTTCGTTAGCGATACGATAAGTCACATCAAAGACATTAGAGTCAGAGTTTACGTCATGTTCATGGGCCAGCACATATACTCGCTCTGCATGGTCAATGCGAATTTTTTCAAAAAAGCCATCTTCGTTGCGGTTGGCATTGCCAAAGCGCACTCCGTTACG
>CAYJHS010000035.1:0-16147 GCA_964369815.1 uncultured Desulfovibrionaceae bacterium | reverse complement strand
GGGTTGGGGGAAGAGGGGGTGCTTTTTTTCAAAAAAGCATCCCCTCTTCCCCCAAAAAATAATACTATTACTAAGGACTATAATATATGGCATTACCTCAAGGTTTCCGTATTGGCACGGCGAATGGTGGTTTTCGGCGTGCGCAGCGTGATGATGTGGCAGTGATGGTTTCTGATTTGCCGTGTGCGGTGGCAGGGGTATTCACTACCAATATGTTCAAGGCGGCGCCGGTGCTGGAGTGTCAGCGTATTATGGCAAACTCTGCGGCGGACGTGCGTGCGGTGCTGGTTAATTCCGGTCAGGCCAATGCTTGTACGGGTGATGAAGGCCTTGCTAACTGCAAGGAGACTATGCGCCTTATGGGTGAGGCATTGGGTCTTGACCCCGATGCGATTTTGCCTATGTCCACAGGGGTTATTGGCAATCAGCTCATGATGGATTTATGGCCGGCGGCGGTGGATGCGCTTAAAGAAAGCCTTGGTAGCAAGGACGAAGAGCATTTTACTAAGGCTATGATGACCACGGACGCTTTTCCTAAATTTGCTTCACGAGATGTGGAGTTGTCTGGCGGCACGGTACACTTAGCGGGCATGACCAAGGGCGCCGGTATGATTTGCCCTAATATGGCCACCATGCTGGCGGTTGTGGCTTGTGATGTGCAGGTAGATAAGGCCGTGTGGCAAAAGCTTTTTGTGGATGCGGTGAACGTGACCTTTAATCGGGTGAGCGTGGACGGAGATACTTCTACCAATGACACGGTGTTAGGCTTTGCCAATGGGGCATCGGGCGTGAGTGTGGATAGTGCACATGCTGGTGACATGCTGGCTTTGCGTGAAGTGCTGGAAGATATTTTGGGTGCCATGGCCTATATGCTTGTGCGTGATGGTGAAGGCTCCACCAAGGTAATTCGCATTGAGGTGGAAGGCGCAAACAGCGATGCCGATGCTGAGCAAGTGGCACGCACCGTGGGGCATTCGCAATTGGTGAAGACCGCCATGTATGGGCGTGATGCCAATTGGGGGCGTATCGTGGCGGCGGCAGGGCGTAGCGGCGTTGTCTTTAATCCGCAGGATGTCCACATGACTTTGTGCGGTGTGGAGCTTTTCCGTGCTGGACAGCCTACGGCGGGCAATCATGATGCGGCCTTGGAAGAACCCCTCAGAGGGACGGATGTGACTATTAAAATCACCCTTGGTAGTGGTAAGGGGAGCTATGTGTTTTTAGCGTCTGACTTGTCGCACGACTATGTGACTTGCAATGCTGATTATAGAACGTAGGAGCATACAGTATTTAGGTTATTACTCTAGAATATTATACAAAGAGTGGATGTTGCCATAGTAAGCAGCTGTGGCGAATTCTATCCTGAAAGTTTATCATATCATTATTGAAAGTCCTGCGCGATTTATTGTGCAGGGCTTTCATCTTTGGGATGATTTTTAAGTAAAATCACAATAAATTCTTTGCAAAAGACGTATAAGTGCCTATGGTGAAAGCGAGGATTTTATAATTTATAATCAAGGAGATTACACATGAAGTTGCCAATGTTAGCACTGCCACAATGTAAAAAAACACTTACCTCTGCATGTCTTTTTATCTTTGCCATTTTTATAAGCACTTTTTTTATACATGAAGTGCACGCACAAAGTGCTTCGGTTGCGCCGTATAACTTATCTAAAGCTCCTAGTGCAATGAAGGGGCTTAACATTCCAGATTTTTTAGCTTTTGTTACTAATAACAAAGAAAAAACACCTCTTTCTGCCATGGTGAAGGGATTTTTTCCAGCTGAAATATCTTGTGCCTTTGATTTAAAAGAACCGTATTTTACAAAATATGCTTCAAAAATAGCGAGCTATGCACGTTTGTTAGAAAGCCAAGGCTTCAAATTTAGTGCAGGTTGGGAAGGCTATTACCATTTTGATAAAAAATGGAAAGGCTATTATGCTATGGTTACGGTGGGTTCTTATGACTATGATACGAGGGGCATTCAAATAAGTATTACGCTTACTAAGGACAAATACAGCTTCCCTACGCATCACAATGCTTCGCCTTATGCTGAGTAGTCGAGTAGTATAATATGATATGTGGATATTGCCTTACCTCAGTATTAGAAATAAATGTATTATTAAGCTTTTCACTGGCATAGTATAAAAATACAATTGGCATCAATTACATCGATGCCAATTGTATTTTTATACTATGCCAGTGAAAAGCTTAATTTTGTATATCACAATTTTTTCCATTGCAAACCAAGCGAGCTACCTATGCGGATGTTGCAAAATGCAATTGGTGTCGATGAAATTGACACCAGCATTTTTGCAATATCCGCATAGGTAGCGGATAACCAACAGTAGTTTTTTCTGAGTTAAGGCAATAGCCACATTTTTTTATTTCACTTTAATATGAATTGTTTGCACATCCAGTGCATTATGTTGTGATTTGCCACCTCAACCGTCAGCCACAAGTAAGCCGGTGCTAATCCTCAAGGCATAGGTGCCTGCTTTATAGAAGGTGACTCGTGCATTGGGATAAGCGCCTATGGCAGAATAATCTGCTTCAGGATTTTTTGTACTGCTGATTTTAACACTCATGGCATTACGAGAGCCAAAATTCTTAGGAGTTGTACTGGACCTAATAAATACCGTTTCTCCTATCTTGGCCTCGGATGGGTATTGCAAATGCACCTGAACATTACCCGTATTATTAACAATAGCGTTAATATCGGGCACATCTTGTGCTTTGGCTTCTATTATAAAAGTGCATAGGCAGAAAAAGCAGGTGGCAAGAAGAGTGAGTTTTTTCATATTTTCCCTTTGCTTATAATTAGCTGTATACTATATGGGCTCTGCCGGCGCTGGTGCTGCCTCTTGTGCGGCTGGCGCTGGTGCCGGCGCTGCTTCTTGTGCTGCCGGTTCTTGTGGCGTTGGTGCCGTTTCAGGTGTCTCTGCCGGTGTTTGTGCCGGTGTTTGTGGCGTGGTAGATGTTACTGGAGGAGTAAGCGCTGGTGCGCTCCCGTCTTGCATTGCGGCGGCTGGCGTTTGTGGAGCGGTTTGTCCTTCGCTTTTTGGCTCTACAGAACCTGTCGGCGCGCTAGGAAGGGTCACTTTTGGAATGCCAAACACTTCTGGTAAGGTGCCTAATCCATTGCCGTTATAGTGGTACTGTGTGTAATGGTTGACCAGTGAAGGCGCCACAAAGAGGGTGAAGGGTTGTACCGCAAGTATACCAAAGAGTGCCACAACGAGCATACTGCCTTGAGGGCTGGTACGCTGCGTAAATCGTATTAAAATCAGTGAAGTAATGATGAACAAAGCTGAAATTATGGGCAGTCCATAAATATTTTTCAGGGCGTTGGCTAATTGTTCAGAGCAATAGGGTGTCCAATATGATGCAGTAGCTGGGATGCTAATAATAGTTATAGCAACGCCCACCACGAGCAAGATAAGTGCAAGGATAAGGAAGAAGAGGCTGCTGCCCACTTTGGAGAAGTTTGCCATGGTTTTGCCAAGGATAAGGCCAAATACTGGCAAAAGAGGCAGAGCCGCAAGGGGAGCGTCATTTTTTTGCAAAATAAGAATGGCAATGCCCACTACGCCCACAAGGTAGAGCCACGTAGAACCGGAATTGGTGGTACGAGAGTTTTTCAGGCTTTGGAAGCTGTTTTTAAGGATGCTGAACCACGGGGAGAAGATGGGAGCCATAAGCCAAGGTACAAGGGCGCCAAACAAAATAGCAAGCGTCCACCACGGAGTTTGTAGCGGCCAGTAGGGTGGCATAAAGGGCACGATGGCTTGTTGCATGATGCTGTCAAGGACAGTGGCGTGCTCGCTTGTTAAAATTACGAGTACAAGCCAAGTGGCAAAAGTTAAAACGAGCACCCCAAAGCCCACCACGGCGTCCAATTGGTGCGCACGATGAATATCAAGGCGCCAAATAATGAGTAAAATGCTGGCAATAAGTATGGTCCATAATGGTAAAAATCCACCGGTGAGGGTGGCCAAAGCTAGGAAGAAAAAGCCAAAAATAAAGGAAAATGGAGCGGTTTCACGAGTCCAGCCGCGATAGAGTAGGGCAAGGGAAAGGCAGAAAAGCCCCAAGGTGAGCACTTCTGGCTGTGCCATGTGCATAAAGACCCCAAAAAGCGGGCAAGATAAGAGAAGAAGCACAGAAACAAAAGCACCGTTGTTAGCAAGATTTGTAGATCTTCCTAAAATATAAATGCTAAAAACAGCAATGAAAGCTGTTATGGCAGTAAGAACGGGCAAGAAAAGCGTCTCGGGCATGGGAATAAGATCCACTAGGCCCATGAGCCAATAGTAGCCAGGATAGGCAATGCCAAGGGATTCCACAACCGGCGGTAACAGCCATTGGTGGCCTGCCTTTATTTTTTCAAACAGGGCAAGATGCTGTAATTCAGTTGGGAAGAAAGTAGAAGGGAAATATATGCTTGTGCCCACGTGTAGGAGAAAGAGGAAAAAAAGATATAGGGGTGCAAATGCCGCCATATGATTAAAAATCTTTGCGGCAACGCCAGCAGTGACTTCTTCTTTTTGCTCACTTGCATTTGTATTTTCTTGGGTGGTAGCAGCCTTGTTTTCGTCAGCATTATCTTGCATGGTGAGCGGGGCGCCGTCACTGACTTCTGCTTGGGGCTGAATATTAATGGGGGCTGTGCCATCTCGACCGGCAAAGCTCATTTTTTCTTTGTCATTATTAGAAGTATCGGGAGCGGGGCCAGTAACGGTAGTGTCTTGGAGAGAATGATCTTGCGGCGGCGCAACAACAGGTTCTGGCTTGGGCTTGGTAGGGCCTGTAGGATAGCTTCCCTTGGTTTCAAGCTGGACACTATCGTCAGATGGAGTCTCTGGTTGGGGATAATTTTCTGCTTGTGGCGTGGTTTCTGATTCTTGTACTATTTCTTGCCCTTCAACTGGCATTTTTTTTGTATCTTCTGACATAATTTCCTCCCAAAATCACTTTTTCTGGATTTAGAGTTTTTCTTGTTCCTTGACTTCATTCCATAGTTCATCTTTGGCATCAAGGTCAAGGCTTGCAAAGTCTAAATTTCTTTGGTGGCCAAGGGCTTCCATGGCTTCAAAACGACGTAAAAAACGTTGTGTTGTATAATCCAAAGCTTCATTGGCTTTAATGCCCTTGCGTCTGCCAAGCTCCACTAAGGTAAACAGTATGTCACCAAGTTCGTGGCTTTGCGCTTCTTTATCATCGCCTTGTGCAACGTCAATCCATTCTAGCCATTCAGCTTCGGCTTGTTGCTCTACTTCTTGGTCTTCGGGCCAAGTGAAGTTGACTCGAGCAGCTTTGGAATGAATGCGATAGGCCTTGATGAGCGGTGGCAATCCCTTGGGCAATGAATCAAAAATTCCCTTGGGTTTGCCTGTAGCTTCTTTGCCTTTTTCACTACGTTTAATGGCTTCCCAAGCTTTGAGTTGTTCGTCCATATTTTCAAAGGTGGCATCGGCAAAAACATGCGGATGGCGGCGAATCATTTTTTCTGCATTCATGTTTAATACAGTATCTAAAGTGAATTCGCCCTTTTTTTCGTAAAGTTTGGTAATAAATAACAATAAAAAGGCCACGTCACCTAGCTCTTCGCATACTTCTTGGCTGTTGTTTTTGCGAATGGATTCGGCAAGTTGTTGGCTTTTTTGACCGAGCGCCGCACACACGCTGGCTTTATCTTTTAGTAGTGCGTCTACAAGCTCATGGCTTTCTTCAACCATATAATCTGCTAAAGTATCAGGTGTTTGTACTTTGTCCCATGAGCAACCATCGGGGGCAATAAGAGCGTCAATGACAGATTGTAACTGCTGGAGAGATTTCATGTTTTTCCTTAAAGATTAAAAACTAATATTAAAAAAATCACTTGGGATATAGGCACGAACGCTTTCTACAAAATTTGTGAGGTAGGGCAAGAAGAAAGAGTTTTTCAAAAAGTCTGCATTGCCAAAAAAACGCTGGGTAATAAGCACCACAATGCTGCATAGGAGCACCGCTTTGCCAAAGCCAAGTACAAAGCCAGCCAGCTTATCTGCCCACGGTAACATGGCAAGGTTGAGAAATCCTTGCATGACAAAGGCCAAAAAGCTAGTAATAAAATTAAATCCTAAAAATATGATGAGGTAGGCAGTAATTGTGCGCCACGTTTCGCCATTAATAAAGGAGAGATGTTGGCTTAAAAGCGGATAGTAGGTATAGGCAAGCCAAAGGCCGCCAATGAGGCCAATGAGGCTAAAGGCTTCTTTACAAAAACCACGAATAAGGCCTGAAATGCAAAAATAGGCAAAAATAGTAACAACAAAAATATCAAAAAAGCTTAAGGTCATGCTGCTCTCCTCGATTATGTGAGACACTTTTAACAGAAGCTTTGGAACAAGACAAGAATTTAGCTGTCGTTTTACATAAATATACCATGGCACAGCGCTCGACATTTATGGTATTGTGTTATATTGAATTTCTATCATAAAGGTACAGTATATGGCTTTGACAAAAAATAAAAAAGATTTTTCTCCGACAAAAAAAACATTGTTCCCTAAAGAGTCCTCGGATCTTGTGCGTCTTGTGGGTATTTTGGATGCACTGCAAAAAAAACCATTACTCTTGACGATGCGCTTGGTTTTATTCAAGTGGTGACCTATGCTAAACTTGCTCTCTTAGTTTTGCTTTCCCCTGTGGATGGAGATTTGTATATTGAAGCGGCTTCCGGCCTTTCTAGCGAGCAAAAAAAGCAAGGGCACTATGTGGTAGGTGAAGGCGTTGTGGGTAAGGTTATTCAAAGTGGGACATCGCTCTTTGTGGAAGATGCTGTGCACAATCCACTTTTCTTAAATAGAACACATGCGTGGAGTGATGTAGAAAGCATTTCGTTTTTATGCGTTCCCATCAAATTGCAAGATAAAGTCATCGGCGCTCTTGGTATTGATAGACCACGGGCGCAAGTGCTTGACCCACAGCATGAAGAAAGAATGCTCAGCGTCATTGCCAACGCCTTTATTCCTTATATTAGTTTACACCAAGATGCTATGCAAGGGAGTGCGACGCACGCAGAAAATGTGGGCCTTCCGGCTTGGCATAAGTCACGATATCGGGGCATTATTGGTAATTGTGAAAGCACTCAAATTATCTATGAACGCATTGAGCAAGTGTCTTCAAGTAGCACTACGGTGATGCTACGCGGAGAAAGTGGCACAGGTAAGGAACTGGTGGCACGTTCTATTCATGAAAATAGTTCGCGCAAAGAAGAGAGTTTTATCTCTTTTAACTGCGCAGCATTACCAGAAAGTCTTGTGGAAAGTGAGCTTTTTGGACATGAAAAGGGTGCCTTCACCGGAGCTATTCAGGCTCGTAAAGGGCGGTTTGAGCTTGCGCATAAGGGAACGCTTTTTCTTGATGAAGTGGGGGAGTTGCCCCTTGCTACACAGGCGAAGCTTTTGCGAGTTTTGCAGGAAAAATGTTTTGAGCGCATTGGTGCTACGCAAAGTGTCAATGTGGATGTGCGCATCATCGCCGCCACTAACAGAAATCTTGAGACCATGGTAGAAGAAGGCACTTTCCGTAAGGACTTGTACTATCGTCTCAATGTTTTTTCCATTGTTTTACCTACCTTACATGAAAGAAAAAATGATATTTTATTATTGGCAGAGCACTTCTTAGACCTTTTTGCCAATATTCATGAGCGGGAAAAACCCCGCTTGTCCCTTGCTGCCAGTGAAATGCTGGAGCGGTATACGTGGCCTGGCAATATCCGTGAGCTGGAAAACATCATCGAGCGTGCTATGCTCCTTGTGGGGCAAGGTAAATATATTTTACCGCAGCACTTACCGACAGAACTGCATAGCGTAGCCTGTGCACAGTGTGCGCAAAGTATGACACCATCACAAATACCCACTGGGACTTTACCAGAGCGCATTGAGGAGTTGGAGCAAGGATGTATTGTGGAAGCTTTGACTATTTCTCAAGGGCATATGGGGCAAGCTGCAGAAGCTCTTGGTATAACGGAGCGCATTTTGGGGCAGCGTATGCGTAAGTATGAAATTTCGTATAAGAGTTTTAGAAAGTGATAGTGCTTAGTGGGTGTTATGTAACGATGTGTGAGCTTGGGTAAAGTTTTTTTCGCAGTGCAGCACCTACGCTTTGCTCCGTCGCCGCAAATTGCTTAAAAAACATTCCCCAATCGCACACATTTTACATTTTACAATGAATACTCTTTGCGGTATATAAAGTAAAGCATTTCGTTAGTATAGCATAAACATACTAACGAAATGCTTAATAAAACACCTTTTTTTGATACTGAGTTAAGGCAATATCCGTATAAAGTTATTAAAACTCAGCCGGATACATTTCACAAGCCGCTTCAAATATACCTTCGGCTAATGTTGGATGTGCATGAATAGTGCGAGAAAGATCCTGTACGGTGCCCTTCATACCCATACATAAAGCCGCTTCAGCAATAAGGTCTGAACCGTGCTCACCCGCCACATGTGCCCCCAAAAGGCGCCCACTTTTAGCGTCGGCGATGAGTTTAATTATTCCTGCAAGTTGCCCTGATGCTTGTGCTTTTCCAAGTTCACGCATGAGGAAGGTAGAGCATTGCACTTCAATTCCTTGTTCTTTGGCTTGCTCTTCGCTTATGCCCACACAGCCGACCTCTGGTGAGGTAAAGATGGCAGAAGGCACCACGGAATAATCCATGGGGGGTATGGCTTTTTTATCATCGGCCATAATATGACGCACCGCATGCACACCTTCTGCTACGGCCATGTGCGCCAGCATGATACGTTGCGGGCCAAGGATATCGCCTATGGCATACACATGGGGTATGGTGGTACATAAATGGTCATCTACTTTAATCCACCCTTGAGCATCGGTAGCAATGCCTACAGTTTCAAGCCCAAGTCCCTCTGTTGCAGGGCTGCGTCCCACGGTGACGAGTACCGCATCACATTCCATGGGGATAGTTTTAGCCTTGGGATCTGGCTCTTGTCCGGGCATGGTCAAAGGCGCAATATCACCGCTTACCTTGCCGTTTTCTACTTTCACGTTGGCAAGAGTACTACCAAGATGTACAGGGATGCGACTTTTTTTCATTTCACGCTGAATCAGAGTGCTTATGTCCGTATCTACACCGGGAATGGGCAGCAGACGCTTTTGTCCTTCTACCACCATAACATCTACGCCAAAAGCTTTGTAAATAAAGGCCATTTCACAGCCTACAACACCACCACCGACTACAATCATTTTTTTGGGTAGGTTTTCACGTTCAAGCATGTCTGTGCTATCAATGATGTATTTACCGTCAAAGGGCAAGGAAGGCAATTCACGTACATTGGAACCGGTAGCAATGATTATATAATCACTTGCTACTTCAATTTCTTGATCGGCAGTTTTTACGAGCACCGTATGTTCACTTATAATGTGAGCACTACCATGATGGTGGGTGATTTTTAACTTGGCGCAAGACTTGGTTAGCCCGCCCACAAGGGTGTCGATGACTTTATTTTTACGAGCAAGAACCGCTGGCATATTTGCCACGGCGGTAGTTCCCTCTGGTAAGCTGATGCCGTAAGATGCGGCATTGTGCACCGTTTCTAGTGCTTCGGCACTGACTTTGAGGGTTTTTGTGGGCACACAACCCCAATTTAAACAAGTGCCGCCAAGGCGATGTTTTTCTATGAGTGTAACTTCAAGGCCAGCACGAGCAGCTGCAAAGGCTGCTGTGTAGCCACCTGGGCCGCCCCCGATGATGGTGAGTTTTGTCATGGTGTAACTCCTTCACAAAGATTAAAAAGATATGTGGGATTTTGTAAATAATATCTCGTGCTGTCAAGGAGAAATGGAGATATTTTTTGTAGAGTGAGATTTATGCGTGATTTATTGCGTAGGGTCTTATGGAGCTTTGGTATGCATAGTGTTGTATTTCTAAAAGTGGTATCTAGCTCATTTACCATCATATTCTCATAGAATAATATTGCGGAAATTTATTCTCTCTTTTTATATGATAATGTTAAAGCTTGTTTTACCTCCGGTGAGGGCAAGGAGGTTGCAAGATGTTTTTCGTCCTTGCCTTTATTTTTGTCACCTCCGGTGAGGGCAAAGGCTCAAGGGGGTTGCACCCCCTGGCCGCCCTTGCATCCCGCCTCCCCGCTATTTCCCTTCCGCTGTGGCCTATCCTTTCGGGGCTATTTGCTTCGCAAATGATCCCCTACAGGGCATGAAAAGCCAAGGTCTTTTCATGCGGGCACAGCGTCGGGGTTCTGCAGTAATCAGTAAATTTTTTGTTATGCCATACATCGTTAGGGGGGCAGCGCATATACGAAGTTCTTAGATAATATCACAATATAGGTGAGAGTTGTGTATGTAGAGTGCCATATGTGATGTAAAAATCATTACCACCTCGTGTGCGCGTCATTTTTTCAAGTGCCGAGCACGCAAAACAAGGTAAGAGCTATTTTTTGTGCCATTTTGAGCGGCTTGTAAGACTTTTCTGCCCACAAAGAAGAAAGCATTTTTCAAACTTGAGCGTATTCAAGTACGTGAGTTTGGAAAATGCTTTCTGATCTAGTGAACAGGAAAAAGATGAAGACGCCAAAAGCGTACAAAAGCTAAAAAACAAACATAAACAAAAATTATAAACTCTCCTCCGTTACTCGTTCCACTTTCACAAAATTGCCTTGCGTCAAGTCTTTGAGTGCTTGCTCTACCTTGGTACTACTTGTACGCTTCGCATGCTCTTGCAAAAGGTCTTGTACGCCCTTTATATCTTCTGCGTTGACACTTTGCATGCAAAGGCCAGCGGCATTGAGCTTTTTTGCCACGGCTTCTTGTGAGCCTTGCACGTAGACGGTGCCGCCGGTCATTCCTGCGCAGAAATTGTGCCCAACTTCGCCCAAAATAACTACGCAACCACCTGTCATATATTCACAAGCGTGCTCACCAACTCCTTCCACCACAGCAAGGGCGCCACTGTTGCGCACGGCAAAGCGCTCTCCGGCACGTCCGGCTATGAAGGCTTTGCCGCTGGTGGCGCCATAAAGTGCCACGTTACCAATAATGGACTGATTTGCATAACAAGAGTCGGTGTAACTTACTGCAATACACGCTCCACACAAGCCTTTGCCCACATAGTCATTGGCACTGCCTTTGAGCTGCAAAGAAAGCCCATGCGGCGCAAAGGCACCAAAGCTTTGCCCAGCCATGCCCGTACACTGCACGGTGATGAGTTCTGCATCAAAGTCTTCATAACTTAAGGCTAATAATCCGGCAATTTGCGTTCCAATAGCACGGTCGGTATTACCCACAATTTGAGTAAAAGTCATGGGTTTTTTACTGGCAATAGCTTTCTTGGCACGGGCATAAAGCTCTTCTTCCCAAGCTTTGATTTCAATGGGATGTGCCTGCCCATTGCCTCGCTTTACATAGGGTAAGTGCTTAAAAAGAGCTGACATATCAACATGTTTTGCCTTGGCAGGCAAGAGAGTGCTGTCCATCTCAAAAAGATGCGCTTGTCCGAGAAGCTCGTCCACCGAAGCTACACCAAGCTTTGCCAAGTAGGCTCGAGTTTCCGTAGCTAAGAAGGTGAGGTAATTTTCAATATGTTCAGGCTTTCCGGAGAATTTATGGCATAACTTGTCTTCTTGAGTACAAATTCCCACAGGGCACATACCTTTATAGCATTGTCGGCATAATACACACCCCATGCTTACGAGGAGTGAAGTCCCAAAAGCCACAGAATCGGCACCCAACATAAACGCGGTGACAATGTCTTTGGCCGATTGAATTTGCCCATCGCACTGCAAGTTCACCTTATGGCGCATTGCATTGACAATGAGTGCCTCGTGCACCTCAGCTAACCCAAGCTCCCAAGGTAAGCCCACATGATAAATGGAAGAAAGTGGTGCTGCTCCTGTGCCTCCATCGTGCCCCGAAACGCAGATGCCATCGGCGCCGGCCTTAACTACGCCCACAGCCACAGTACCAATGCCCGCTTGTGCCACGAGCTTTACAGAAACTTTCAACCCTTTTTTAAGCTTTTTTATGTCAAAAATGAGCTGCGCCAAGTCTTCGATGGAATAAATATCATGATGCGGTGGCGGCGAGATGAGGGGCACATTGGCCTTGGTATGGCGCACCTTAGCAATGTAGGGCGTCACCTTGTGCGCAGGTAATTGTCCCCCTTCACCAGGCTTGGCGCCTTGAGCAATCTTAATTTGTACTTCATCACCGGCGGCAAGATATTCTGCCGTAACGCCAAAACGACCAGAAGCAATTTGGCGTACACGGGAGCAGAGGTCATTGTCCGTACCGCGAGAACGAGAACGGGCCACTTCTTCGCCGCCCTCACCGCAGTTTGACTGCAAACCTAGACGGTTAAAGGCCTTGGCAATGCACTCATGTGACTCTTGACTTAATGCGCCAAGAGACATGGGCGCCGCATAAAAACGTTGACGAATGCTAGCGGCACTTTCCACACTATCCAAGTCAATGGGGGTGGTGGGTTTAAAGTTCCATACGGAGCGCAAAGTAATGTCTTCTTCTTGTTTGGCCAATTGTTTGGTGAAGAGCTCAAAGAAATTATAGTTATTTTCCACCACCGAAGCACGTAATATAGAGCAAATTTCTTTAGTCCAAATATGTTTGTCACTTTTAGAAGTTTCATGTGTATTAATGACATAGGATAAAAAACGGTCATGGTTTTCCGTGTAAATATCTTCTAAGGCAATGCCTCCCATTCGAGATAAGGTGCCCTTAAAATAGGTATCCATAACTTCGCTGGAAAGTCCAATGCATTCAAATGATTTAGAACCAATAAAGGAAGCTAGGGTAGACACCCCAAGACGGGCAAAAACCTTAAGCAATCCTTTTTCAAGGGCGGCGCAATAACGGACAATGCTTGTGTTTATGTCAAAGGAATTTTTAATTTTTTTTCTTTCAACATAATTTGCCATAGCCGCATAGGCCGCATAGGGATAGATGGCATTAGCCCCATAAGAGAGTAAGAGTGCCATGTGCATAACCTCAAAGGCTTGTCCGCTTTCTACTATAATATCACACTGATGTCGCAGTTTTTTGCTGATAAGCTCTTGGTGTACCGCTCCCACTGCCAAGAGTATGGGTATAGGCATGGTGTCTTTAGTTAGGTCTTTATCTGATAAAATCAATATCTTAGCGCCGGCATACACGGCCTTTTGTGCGGCAAGGCACAGTCCCTCAAGGGTTGTGCAAAAACCTGTAAAACCCGCATGCAAGGGCATGGTAATGCTTAAGCTTTGCGTGGGGACAGCAGAAGTTTCTTTTATCTTTTCAAGACCTTTACCAAATAGAAATGGACTTTCTAGAGAAAAATACGCTTCCTGTTGGGTGGGGTCTTGAAAAAGGTTGGCTTTACCACCGATATTAGAGCGTAGTGACATGGAAAACTTTTCACGAATGGGATCGATGGAAGGATTGGTCACCTGTGCAAAAAGCTGCTTAAAATAATTGAACAATGATTGTGGCTTAGAACTTAATACAGCAAGTGGTTCGTCAAGCCCCATAGCGCCTACTGGTTCTTCGCCAGTATTTACCATGGCGCAAAGCATGGTTTCCGGAGATTTTTCCCCATAGCCAAAAAGTTGTGGATAGTTGTTTTGTGTGTTTTCTAGGGTACTTAGCTCTGTGTTAATAACTATTCTTTTTTCTTGTAAAATAGTGCTAAAGTCTGCCATGCCAAAGAGATTTTCTTTAATTTCTGTATCGGGCACAATACGCTGTTGGGCAAAGTCCACCAAGAGTAAGGTGCGTGGTGCCAGCTGCCCATGCGTTGCATAAGCGTCTTCAGGAAGATTTAAGACACCGGCTTCCGAAGAGAGAATGATAATATTATCCTTGGTGATGGAGTACCGACAAGGGCGAAGGCCGTTTCTATCAAGGCTAGCTCCCACCTTACTGTAGCCATCGGTAAAAACCATGGTGGTGGGGCCGTCCCATGGCTCCATGAGCGGCTCATGATAGGCATAAAAGGCTTCTTTGTGCGCCTGTGTTGCTTTATCTTGTGTGGCATTGTGGAAAGTAGGCTCGGGAATAAGCGTGGTCATGGCATGACACACATCATATCCGCCTTGCACTAACAATTCAAAAACATTATCAAAAGCTCCTGAATCGCTGGTGCTTGGATGCACACAAGGGAGCACGTTTTGCAAATGATCTCCAAGCACGGGACTTGTAAGGGCAGTTTCTCGCAAAAGCATGTGAGTTTTGTTACCCCGAATGGTATTAATTTCACCATTATGTGCGATGTGCCTAAAGGGTTGTGTCATATGCCATGAGGGTTTGGTGTTGGTGCTAAAACGCTCGTGAAAAATAGCAAAAGGAACTTTGAAATCTTCTTGCAAAAGGTCAGGATAAAATTGTCCTAAATTTTTGCCGGGCATAATCCCTTTATACACGATACTGTGCGAAGAAAGACTTGAAATATGAAAAGCAGATAAGGGTGCATTGTGCTTTTGTAAAACGTTAATAGCTTCAAATTCCATTTGTTTTCTTAAGACATACAGGTGTTGCTCTAAGTTTTCTTGAGTAATGTCAGCCCTTTCAGCTACAAACAGAATTTGCTTAAATTCCGGCAAGGTAGCTAAAACCTTGCGGGAAATAATGTTAATGTCTGTGGGTACTTCACGGCAAGGCTCTAAACGGAAACCGTATTTTTTCGCCACAAACTTCACGGCATCCATAAGGCTTTGGTGCAAGAAATTTTCATAAGGTAAAAAGAAATTCCCAAGTCCCCAAAGTGTTTCTTTTTTAGCCATGGCAGGAAATATTTTTGCAAAAAATTCTCGTGGAATAGGCACAAGTAAGCCGGAACCGTCAGACATTTTCTTATCGTCTTCTTGTCCTCCTCTATGGGTTAGGCGGCTCATGGCTATGAGCGCATATTCTACGATTTTATGTTCAGCAGTATTGGCAATATTTCCCACAAAGCCCACACCGCAGGCATCATGCTCAAGCAAGGGGTTGTAGAGTGAATTGTTTATATTTTGCATAATTTCCTCACATTTTTACAAAGTCTTTTTTAGCTAAAAAAGGACGCTAAAAACTCAAATTTGGGTAAAAAGTGTCCACAGCATGGAATCGCCGGCTGGTGAGCAAGTTTTAGTGTAAGCCGAATTCACTTTCGGCGCAACCGACGCTTGCGATGGCTTGTGTCGCACAGGAGGTGCGCCCACGCGTCATAACAACAGGCTCACTCCCGTGATGGGGGAGTGAGCCAAGAGCGCTAGTGGAGTTTTAGGAGTTCGAGGATTAAGGATGCTTTTTAGCGCTCGTCAAAGCTACCTACACGTTATGTACTGTACCCTCTTTTTAATGTGTCCAAAGCAAAGCGGAATACTTAGGTATTTGCCACTCTGTATCGTCCACAAGTTCTTCTAACGCATCACAATATTTGCGGCACGTCAGCATAAGTTCTGTTAAATATTCTAAAGCGAAATCAGCTTGTTCTTCTACATCTTCAATGGAGTCCATGTCGGTGACTCGAGAGGCAAGCTGTTTAGTAACTGTGTATAATTTCAAATGGTTATGACGGAACAGCTTAAAGAGTTCTTCTTCATGCTGGGCATCACCTACTACTTGTTTGGTGGCTGTCACAAGGTTTGCAAGCTGTATTTGCGCTGCATGTACCACAGGTAAGATTTTTTCTTGCACCATGGACACAAGCACCCGAGCCTCAAGACGTATACTCTTGGCATAGTGGTCAAAGAGAATTTCTTGGCGTGCCAAAATTTCTCTTTCGGTCAAGACTTTTGTCTTGGTGAATACGTCCTTTACTGCAGGTGAGTTGAATAACTTCAAGGACTCTACAGTATTAGAGAGATTCAAGAGACCACGTGCTTTTGCTTCTTCTTTCCATTCTTCAGAATAGCCATTGCCATTGAACACAGCAGGTAAATGTTCTTTAAATATTTTTGGTAAGAAAATTTGCAATGCTTCGTTGATGTTTTTACCTTCTTTCATGAGCTCTTCAAGGCTGTCAGCAATTTCGTTCAGCGCTACAGCCACAGAACTATTAAGGGCAAAGTTTACAGGCGAAATGGCCTGGGAAGAGCCCACTGTTCTGAATTCAAACTTATTACCGGTGAAGGCAAAGGCCGTTGTGGTT
>CAYJHS010000034.1:0-16356 GCA_964369815.1 uncultured Desulfovibrionaceae bacterium | reverse complement strand
AAGGTGTGTAGTAAACAATAGGGTGTCGCCGCCTTTAAAGTTTTTTGAAGGGGGGGCTGGGGGGAAACTTTTGTTCACAAAAGTTTCCTGCTTACAACGATATACGAAAATTAATCGTTTAACGGCGACAGCAAAGCTGCGCCTACTCTCAATTTTCGGGTGCATCAAGGTTTTGATGCACCTCCCCCCTTCAGACATTTATTGCGGCAAGGTGTGTAGTAAACAATAGGGTGTCGCCGCCTTTAAAGTTTTTTGAAGGGGGGGTCTGGGGGGAAACTTTTGTTCACAAAAGTTTCCCCCCAGAAAAACCTGAACTACCCAATTATACAATGGAATTTACCCCAGCATAAGAACTTAAACTCCCGTCTGTAAAGGAACCTACACTGGAGGTTCCTGTGGTACTCCACCAGGCACTCATGCTTTCCATTTCGATGCGTTTGCGCATGGCAGATGGGTCAATTTGCATGGCTTTACGGGCGCCATCAAGGCCAGCAAGGGCGTCTACTTGCAGATAATCCTTGGTGAGTTCTTCACTTTTATCCAAGAGAATTTGCACCTTAACGGCGTCTGGGTGAGAACTGTTCACCACAACTTTACCATTTTCAACGGTTAAGCGAAAATCCACACTGGGATCAATGCCAATGTTTTTGAGACCTGTTTTCATATCCTTGCCTACATTTTTTTCTGTAAGAAAGTCTTGCAGGGCTTCGGTGTCTATATTTTCTGGATTTTCTTCGGTATGTTCAATGCTTACCTTGCCTTCAATGTCAATATTTATGCGAATGTTTTCCTCGTCGGCAGTTATGCCTGCGGCTGTTATTTCGTTTTGAATTTGTTCAGCAAGGTCAGGGTTTTCTTCAATATATTTTTTTATGCCTTCGCTGTGTTCGTGCTCATCATTGGTTAAGCTCAACATGCCTTCCTCTAAGCTTAATGAAAAAGGCTCGGCAATTTTTTCTTCTTCGGTGTTAACCCCTTCTAGTAGGTCTGTGCCAAAGGTGCTTTCTTTAAGCTCAGTGTTGTGCGTTGTGGGTACGGACGAGGCCGCAGACACAATTCCTGTGGAGCTTATGGAAAATTGCACAGCTCCTTCAAAGCCCGCGGCGTCTAATTCTTTGCGTAAATTATTTGTCATTTCGGGATATAAGTCAAAGTAAGCTTGGATTTTTGCTTTATCTTCGTGAGTGGTATTAACACTCACCTTACCCTCAGCGTCAAGGCTCAAAGTGAAACTTGCATTATCGCTAATATTAGTGCTTTCAATAGCTGCATTAAGACTTTCGCTAAATTTTTCTTCAAGTTCTTGTTTATATACTTCAATTTGGCTAAAGGTCACACGTTCATTACTACTCACACCCATGGCATCCATGGCATATTTTGCCAGTTCTACCATGGAGGATATGGTGCTCATGGTGTCAGTGGAGTAGGCGCTACTGCTTGCGGCATTGCTCGAGCTTGTAGCGCCTTGTAATTGCTGATTATTCCATTGATATGTGTAAAGTGATGCGCTGCTTGAACTTATACTTGAAATAGACATATGGTCACCTGCTTTGCCGTTTACGGAATAAATTTTCCTAAAAATGTATTGTATGTGTTGGTTATGCAAAATACGCACCAGCATTATTATAGCGCGTAGAAAAAAAAATAGACAGTTTAGCAAAAAAGGATTATATGGGATGCATGGTAGACAATATTGCGCTATGTGAAACTGTAGCCTTTGATGACCCAAGCCTAGCCAATGCACTTTTTGGGCCCCATAATGCCCATTTGGAAACTTTGGCAAAGGTGAGCGGCGCCCACATATTTTCTCGTGGGGCTAGTGTTACAGTAAAAACGCCAGACCAGCACGTGCTGCAAAGGTTGTGTAACCTTTTTGTGCAACTCTATGCGCATGTACAAGAGGGCAAGGAACTTACAGGGCAAGATATTGCTTCGGCCTATGCTATGCTTGAAAAACAACCAGAACTTTCTTTGAGCCGTGTGTATAAAGATACGGTTTTTGTCAATGCGCCACGCAAAACCATTGTGGCAAAAAATCTTTCTCAAAAAGCTTATTATGAAAAGCTCATAGCCAAGGAAGTGGTGTTTTCCTTGGGGCCTGCGGGCACGGGGAAAACCTATCTTGCTGTGGCCATGGCTTTATCCATGCTTTTTCAACATCGGGTAAAAAAAATCGTCCTCACTCGTCCGGCTGTTGAAGCAGGGGAGCGTCTTGGCTTTTTGCCAGGTGACCTTGCAGAAAAGGTTAATCCCTACCTGCGTCCGCTTTATGACGCCTTGCATGATATGTTACCACAACCTAAGGTACATACCATGCTGGAAACTAATGTAATTGAAATCGCTCCCTTGGCATTTATGCGCGGACGTACTTTGAATGATGCGTTTATCATTTTAGATGAGGCCCAAAACACTACTCCCGAACAAATGAAAATGTTTTTAACACGTCTTGGTTTTGGCTCACGAGCAGTCATTACCGGAGATATAACGCAAATTGACCTGCCCCCACAATGGGGGGATAATGGTCAAGAGTCTCGTTCCGGTCTTGTGCAGGCAATGCACGTATTAAAGGATATAAAAGGCATTGCTTTTCATACCTTTACTGCAAAAGACGTGGTACGACATAACCTTGTAAGTGCTATAGTGGCGGCCTATGATAGATACTCAGAAAAAAAATAGCGAAAGCTCCATAAAAACCATTTATAAAATGGTTTTTAAACAGCATCATTGTACTAAGGGCATTATGATTTTGCTCGGATCTTTACTCTTGCTGTCTCTTTTTGCTGGAATTAATTTTAATAATAGATTACAGATGTATACTGCGGGCATGGTAGCAAACAGTGATGTTATTGCAACACGTGATTTGCTCATTGAAGATGTACTTGCTACCAATGCCAGAAAGGAACAATTACGCCTTTCTCAGCCTCTTATCTTTGATTTGAATCTTTCTGCTTTTGAAGAATTCAATGCTAAGATATTAGATATTTTAAATGAAATTAATGGCCTGAGTATTGGAAATGAATATAAAGCTATTCGCAATCTTGAAGAATCTATGACTTCAGAAATTGCGGAAGATGTGCTAGAACAGTTGACCAGAACACAAGTGCAAGATTATCTTTTGGTAACCTTATTGCCAAAGGTGCGTAAACTCATAAACGCTGGTCTTGTGAGTGATATGCGTGCTGCTCGTGTTGGTGAAAGTGGTGTTATTATTCGAGTACTGGACACCGGTACAGAAATTTTGCGCCCTGATTTAAAAACTCTTCCAGACGTACAGTCCACCTTAGTACAGTTAAGTGCAAACATACGTGAAGATAAAAATCTTGATGAACAAGCAAAACGTGTGCTTATTATCTTACTCTCTGCTTTTATGCCTTCCTCATTGTCCTTAAATAAGGTGGAAACTTTACAAAGAGCAGATAAAGTAGCCGCAGCAGACATGACTCCCGTTTATTATACACTGCATCGTGGCGAAATTGTGGTTCGCAAGGGGGACAGAGTTACCGAGGATCAACAAACCAAGTTGCAGGCTATGTATTCCATGACAGGTTCTTGGATTCAACTGCGCTTTTCAATAGGGCTTTTTATTCTAAGTGCTATTATTTCCTGTGGTTTATTTATGGCTCCCAGTGGAAAGCCTGGCTCCCCACTAAAGGTAAAGGACTACTGTTTTATGTCTTTGCTTATTGTGGGATGTGCCCTTTTGGCAAAGCTGACCTATGTGCTTGGCATTGAACGAGGAGAAATAGACAATATTACCTTGCTGGCCTATGGTTTTCCTGTAGCGGGCTTTGTAGGTATTGTGGCCATGGTTTTTGCAGCAAGGCGTTATTGCACCATTAGCCTTTTGCTTGCACTTTTCACCACCATAATGTTTAAGGGGTCTGTGGAGCTCTTTTTCTATTATTTTCTTGGGGGGATGCTGGTTACTTTGCTGGTTACTCGCTCTCAAACTCGCCAAGATGTTGTATGGAGTATTGTGCCGCTCACCATTATACAGCTCCTTTTTTGGCTATCGGCAACACTCTTAGATCTTACGCCTTTCACACAGTACCCATGGCAAGCCATTGGCGTTATCGTCAATAGTATTGTATCCGTGCTCTTACTCTTTGCTTTTAGCCCCATTTTAGAGCTTATTTTCTCCTACACAACCCGTTTTAAGTTGATGGAATTTATGAGTCTTGAGCATCCTCTTATGCAAAAGATGATGATGACCATGCCAGGTACCTATCACCACTCATTGGTAGTGTCCAATATGGTGGAATCTGCTGCAAAAGCCATTGATGCCAATAGTCTTTTATGCAAGGTAGGCGCTTTATATCATGATGTGGGTAAACTAAGTTATCCCGATTATTTTATCGAAAACCAATTTGGTGGCCGCAATAAGCATGACAAAATCAGCCCATCCATGTCTGCACTCATTTTAACTTCGCATGTTAAAAAAGGCGTGGAGCTTGCTGAAAATTATAAGCTCGGTGAAGAAATTACTGGTTTAATTGCACAGCATCACGGTACTCGTGTTATGAGCTATTTTTATCATAAGGCGTTAACCTTAGATGATAAAGTGCGAGAGTCTGATTTTTGTTATGCTGGCCCTCGTCCACAAACTAAAGAAGCAGCTATCCTTATGCTCGCCGATTCTGTGGAAGCTTCTAGTCGTACTCTCACAGACCCAACCCCAGCCCGTTTAACAGCGCATATTGATAAAATCGTAAAAGGTATTTATGCCGAAGGTCAGCTTGATGAATCAGCCTTAACCTTTAAAGATTTAAATAAAATTAGAGATCAATTCTTGCGTATTTTAGCCGGTATTTTTCACCAGCGTATTGCTTACCCAGCAGGTAATCCTAAAGATCCCACAGCAGATAAGAAAGGACAAGCTGAAAAAGGTGTTGAAAATGGGAGCAAAGGGAAAATTGTTGCCATGGACGCTTATGGTACCAATGACAATGCTAGCAGTAATCCGCATGCTCAGTGTGCGCAAAAGTAATAACATTTTTTATGCAGGTATTTGTCTGTAACGAAGCAGGTGTGCAGGCACCCCTTGATAAGCATGAATTGACCGCACTTATAAAAAGTATGTATATGGCGCAACCTCATGTCTTAGATGCACAAAGTATAACTATACATCTGGTGCGTGATCAGCGCATCATAGAGGTAAATTCTACACACATGCTCTGCATTGGTCCCCCCAATGTTCTTTCTTTCCCACCAGATATCCTTATGCTTTCAGTGGATACGTTAAGAAGAGAATGTGTGCTCTATGGACAAGATGTTTTAGAGCACACAGTACGGCTTCTTGCCCATGGACTTGGACATATTTTAGGATTTGATCATGGAGAAGAAATGAACGCTGTGTGCGCTCAGATGGAAGAAGCTGGGCGTAAATATATAGAGTGTTAATTTTTTTGGGGGAAACTTTAGTGAACAAAAGTTTCCCCATGTCCCCGTCAAAAAACTTTCAATGCGACGACATCCTTCTTTCAAAAAGTATATTTTGCCGCAACGGTAGTAGTCACATTTTATAAAATGTTGCTAAGCCGTTTTGCAGTTCATAGCTTTCTGCGTATATTTTGCGTCGAGTTCCCACTTCCCATTAATTTGAGACCAAATGCGTTGATTAGACGAGCCACAAAAACGTAAGTTTTCATCTTGCAAATGTTTTACAAAAGGCCCATCAATAAGCATGTTTGAAAGAGTTAGTAGTTCAGCAATGGCACTGTCATTTATTGCTAGTTGTCCAAGTTGTTCAAGAGTGTAGCCTGTAAAGGTCACAATATGGATATGTTTTTGCTGCAGAAGGCGTCCCAGTGTGCATAGTGCGCGTGCCTGCAAAAAAGGCTCACCGCCAGAAAAGGTAACGCCGGAAAGTATGGGGTTTTCTAAAATTTCATTAAAAATACTTAAAATGCTTTTTTCATAGCCGCCAGTTAGGCAATGACTTTGTGGGTTATGGCAACCTAAGCAATTGTGTGTACACCCTTGCACAAAAAGCGCATAGCGCAGCCCAGGGCCATCTACAATGGACTCCGTAGCTACGCCATGCAAGCGTATATTTTCATGCAAAGACACAGGATGACTAGGCATACTAGGCATGCTTAACTCTGTCACGCTCCTCAGCTCTTTTAGCATTGTTAAAACGATCAAGCGTGCCCACAAGATACCCAGTTATGCGACGAGTGCGCTCAAAAGGGACATTGTCGCCCACAGTGGTGTGGGTGGTGGTGGTTTCTGTGTCAGTTTTGCAGTAAATCATGGCGTTCCTCCTCAATGTTATTATTTATAAAGTATCTTGTGTTGTTTCGCCCGTATAAGGCTTGAGCGAATGTTTACGGCGTATAGCATCTATTTTGTGTTTATCAACCGGTTCGTTTTCTCGGCGGCCGCAGCGGGGGCATGAGTCACCAATAACTCCCACATAGCCGCATACCGGATCACGGTCTAAGGGGTGATTTATGGAGCCATAACCAACACCTTGTGAGTGCATATAACGGATAATAGTTTCAAATGCTTCGAGGTTTTTACTCGTATCACCGTCAAGCTCTACATAGGTTATATGCCCAGCATTAGTAAAGGCATGGTAGGGCGCTTCAAGCTGGATTTTTTTGAAGGCAGGGATGTCATAATACACAGGAATATGGAAAGAATTTGTATAATAGTCTCTATCCGTTACTCGTGGGATTATGCCAAATTTGCGTTTATCAATACTTACAAAACGTCCGCTTAAGCCTTCGGCGGGGGTGGCAATGAGGGTGAAGTTCAGTCCCGTTTCGGCAGCTTTTTCATCTATATTTTTCCGCATATAGGAAATAATACGAATGCCAAGCTCTTGGGATTCTTCACTTTCGCCATGGTGTTTGCCGGTAAGCACAATAAGCGTTTCGGCAAGACCAATAAAACCAAGGGTTAAGGTTCCGTGTTTTAAAATTTCTTCTAAATCATCATCCCAGCTCAGCTTTTCTGAGTCAAGCCAAATGCCTTGCCCCATAAGGAAGGGATAATTACGCACCTTCTTTGCCCCTTGGATTTTGAGGCGGTGCAAAAGTTGTCTGTAAACAAGATCCATACACTCTTCAAGCAGTGTAAAAAAAGTCCCGACGTTACCGTGGGCTTGCATTGCAAGACGTGGCAAGTTAATAGAGGTAAAACTCAAATTGCCTCGTCCGCAAGTGACTTCACGTTCTTTGTCATAGACATTGCCAAGCACTCGGGTGCGACAGCCCATATAGCCTACTTCGCTGTTATAATCGCCGGCTTTATAGTACTGAAGGTTAAAGGGCGCGTCTAAGAAACTGAAATTAGGGAATAAACGCATGGCTGATGTCTCCATAGCCAGCTGAAAAAGATCATAATTTGGATCTTCGGGGTTAAAGTTTATGCCTTCTTTCACCTTAAAAATTTGCACAGGAAAAATAGAGGTTTCCCCATTGCCAAGACCTGCCTTGGTAGCGAGGAGAAGATTTTTCACAGCCATACGTCCTTCGGGGGAAATGTCCGTGCCGTAGTTAATGGAAGAAAAAGGTACCTGAGCACCGGCTCTGGAGTTCATGGTGTTGAGATTGTGCACAAAGGCTTCCATAGATTGGTAGCAACGTCTTTCCGTGGTTTTTAAGGCTTCTTTATGGGCATGGGCATGGGTTTTTAGTAAAAGAGGGCGTAGGGCTTCTGGGAGAATCTTTTGCAACTCTTCTTCCAACGCTTCCATACTGCTCATACGAATAGGAGTTTTTAGACTTTCAAGTAAAACACTGCCATCCACAATTCCCACACTTTCAAGGTTAATACCTTGTAAATCATGGGCAATATGCAAATAGGCAGCAAAACTTTTACGGTATTCTATAGCAAAAGTTTTCGCTACTCCCTCAGCCATGGAAAAATCAAAAGCTGGCACACTTTGGCCGCCGTGCATTTCATTCTGATTAGCCTGAATGGCAATGCACGCAAGGGAGGCGTAGCTTTCAATGGAGTTAGGCTCACGCAAATATCCGTGTCCGGTGGAAAAACCGTTGCGAAACAAATTTATTAAGTCAATTTGGCAACATGTCTGTGTGAGCATGTAAAAATCTTTGTCATGAATGTGGATATCTCCGCCAGTATGCGCTGCAGAAATCTCACTAGGAAGAATGTGAATATCCACAAAATATTTTCCCCCTTCAGCGCCATAACGCAACATGGTTCCCATGGCGGTGTCGCCGTCTATATTGGCATTTTCTCGTTTGATGTCTTCTTCAAGAGCAGGGGACCAAGTGAGGGTTTTGTAGATATCCATGAGCGAACCTTCCGCTTGGCGGATTTTGGCATGTTCATGGCGATATAAAATATAGGCTTTGCCTGTTTTTGCATAGCCAAAACGAATGAGCATTTCTTCTACAATGTCTTGAATTTCTTCAACAGTGTGGAGTTCTTTAGCGATGATTTTTTGTGTTACTTTTTCTGTAAGAAACGCCAAGTCCGTGGAGGACATGACTTCTTCATCATCTGTATTCTCCTTACAAACGGCTTTGTTGGCCTTGCTCATGGCTTGAAAAATCTTAGTGGAATCAAAAGCCGCACGAGTTCCATCTCTTTTTGCAATGGTAAACAGCATAGCATCCTGCATTGTTAGTAGTTAGTAGAAGTATCAAATACAAAAAAACGAAAAAAAGACTCAATTGTATGCAATCAACATGAAAAATTTGAAAACAAATTTATTTGGGAAAGAAACAAAAGCAAACACATCAAAAACATGTATACAGATTTTGTGCCTAAAGTCTTTCTTTCTGTCAAGAGTAAAATTTTAAAAAAAGGATAACTTCTCACAATTAAAGACAATAAATAAAAGCTTTATATTTTAAAGCGTTAAATGTTTTCTAGTATAAATATAGAAAAATATAAGAATTATTCTACAATTTTTTTAGAAACTTTTTTAGGGGTTTTTTTGAAAGTAATTTTCAGTTTGTCATCAATCATTGATGATAGCATTTTAAATCTTTATACTCTAGCCCTTGACATAACTTTTTTTTTGAGGTGTAAACACATGGACACGAAATAGTAGAATAGTTTTAATATTTAATTGTTTGTTTTTATTTGGATTGTTGATAAGTTATGAGTTTTTCATTGTTTTTTTCTAGCTTACGGGTGACTTTGCCCATACGCATCTTATGTATAGTTATTGTAGTGTTTTTCTTAAGTATTGTTATAACACTCACTATTTTTGACTCCATAATCCGTTCCATTAAAAATGAATATGCCGAAAATGCCGCCATAGCGATTAGCTCAAGTGCCACCATCCAAATTCGTCAAGCCAAACATGATTTAAAGGTCATTGCAACTTTGCCTCATATTCGAGAGGCCTTAATGAACCTTCCTGCAGCGCATAAAATTGCCACCTTTCAAAAAATGTATCCAGAGCTTACAAAATCTTTAATTAGTATTCAAGATGCTTATGGTTTTTATAGGAATTTATTTTTTGTTAATGAGTATGGTGAGTATATAGTCGGAACAAAACAAACCTTGCTCAACAGTTCCGCAGAAGAAGAAAGACAATATATTGAAAAACATATTCAGGCAGAAAACATTCATGTGGGTGAGGTAATATTTAACTCAAATACGAAAGAGTTACTCTTGCCCTTGTTTTTACGCGTAGAACACGGGGGCAAGGTAGGTGGGCTTGTGGCTACTATTAATATGGATGATATTTTAAGTGTGGCTATGCGTGATGTGCCACATGAAGAGATGCACTCCATGCCTGTTTTAGTTAGTAGTAATGATTTGCAAACACTGTATGCTATTAATAAAACATTTTTGCCTAAAAATACACAGAGCATCAACATTACGCTTCTAGAAAATAATCGAGGGGTTTTACTTTTAGTGCATAATGATGAGAAGCTCACCATAGGCTATGCAAAAATACCTGAAACGCCCCTGTGCTTTTTGAGTATTGTGGATAGTACCTTTAGATATAGCTATTTAAATACTATACGCAATGTTATGATTTTAGTGGGCGTAGTGGCGGCTTTTATTATTTTTGTGGCAGTATATCTTTTTGTTCGCCCAGTGACGCGTGATATTGCGCGCATTAGTAATTTTGCTAAAAATATTACCGAAGGTTCTACAGAAAGTGAAGTTTTTATTACTCGTAATGATGAACTAGGAAGCCTTGCTAATAGCTTAGAGCATATGGTGCTGAGCTTAAAAGAAATGATAGAGCGTTCTGAGGCGGCGACCAAGGCAAAGAGTGACTTTTTAGCACGTATGAGTCACGAAATACGCACGCCTATGAATGGTATTATTGGCATGACGTATCTAGCCATGAGTGCTTCACCCGATATAAAACAAATGCAATACCTTGAGCGCATTGACAATGCCTCTAAAAGCTTACTGGGTATCATTAATGATATTCTTGATTTTTCTAAGATTGAAGCCAATAAAATGGACATGACTATGGGCAGCCTTGAGCTTGATAGTATGTTGCGCTCTGTACAAGATATGCTTATGCCGGCTTGTGCAGAAAAACAGCTGACTTTTTCTTGCACTATGGATGAAAATGTTCCCAGAAATATCCTCACAGACGGCTTGCGTCTTACGCAAATATGCACAAATTTATGTTCAAATGCTGTGAAGTTTACTGCCCAAGGTTATGTTTCCCTACACATTAGCTTGGCCAATACTTCTCATCATGAAAAAAATAAAGAATTCGAGCTATTATTTACTGTTAAAGATACAGGTATTGGGCTGAGCCTTGCAGAGCAAGAGTTTATCTTTGACGCTTTTACCCAAGCTGATGGAACGCATACTCGTAAGTATGGCGGTACAGGGCTTGGCCTTGCTATTTGCAAAAAACTTGTAAAGCTTCTAGGCGGTGATATTCATGTTTATAGTAAAAAAGGTGAAGGCTCTACCTTTAGCTTTACTATAAAAACTACAGAAAGCACGACCAAAGCTATAGAAGTGAACAATTTAGATGCAAATGAAGAGCTTCCTATAGTTCCTTTGAATATTTTGCTTGTTGAAGATAATGAAATAAATCAAGCAATTGCTATTGAAATCCTACAGGAAATAGGCGCCAGTGTTACTGTGGCGCATAATGGCGCAGAGGCGGTGAGCGCTTGGGAATCTGGCGAGTTTGACCTTATTCTTATGGATATTCAAATGCCCATTATGGATGGACTTACAGCGACAAAACATATCCGAGCAAGTCAAAAAGCATACTCAAAAAACGTGCCTATTTTAGCCATGACAGCACATGCCATGACCGGTGATAGAGAAAAAAGCCTTGAAGTGGGGATGAATGATCATATTACAAAACCTTTAGATATTAAACAATTACAAGCCCTTCTTTCATTTTGGGGCAACAGCTCTAAAGAGAGTTTACAAAAATAAGAATTTGACAAGCTAAAAGAAAAGCAACTATAATTCTTTTTTGCAAATTAATCTTTCACCTCTAACCCCTTACCGCCATGTCAGAATTTGTTCATCTTCATTGTCATACGGAATATTCCTTACTCGACGGTGCCATTCGTCTTAAAGACCTGTGCAACCGTGCTAAGGATTTTGGCATGCCCGCCGCTGCTATTACCGACCACGGTAACCTTTTTGGTGCTACACATTTTTATAAAAATTGCAAAGATGTAGGCATAAAGCCCATTATTGGTTGTGAAGTCTATACTTGCCTTGACCATACTGACAAAAGCTCAGAATTTGCAAAAAAACGTAATCACTTAATACTGTTAGCAGAAAATAATACAGGATATGCCAATCTTGTGCGCTTAGTCACCAAGGGCTATTTAGATGGTTTTTATTTTAAACCTCGGGTAGATAAAAAGCTTTTGCGTAAATATTCTGAAGGGCTTATCTGCTTGTCAGCCTGTATCGCAGGAGAAATTCCTCGTGCCATCGAAAGTGGTGATATGGATAAAGCTCTTGAAATAACAAAAGAATATCTTGATATTTTTCCTGACCGCTTTTATTTGGAATTGCAAGTTAATGGGCTTGAGGCCCAAAAAAGAGCCAATGTTGGCCTTATGGAAATAGCTGAAAAGACAGGCATTCCCTTAGTGGCCACCAATGATTGTCACTATTTAAATGCGGACGATGTTGATGCTCATGGCCTTTTACTCTGCATCCAAACCCAAACGAATATTTTAGATCCCAAACGTATGCAGTTTGATTCCACTGATTTATTTTATAAATCTGCAGAACAGATGCAAAAAGAATTTTCCCATGTGCCAGAAGCCATAACAAATACAGTACGCATCGCTGAAAGGTGCAATGTGGAAATGACCTTTGGTAAACATTATTTTCCTGTGTACGAAGTGCCAAGTCAAATGACACCGGCCTCTGAATTTCGCCGTCTCGCAGAAGAAGGTCTAGAAAAAAGAATTGAGCAGCATCCTGATCAAAACAGTATTGACGTAGAAGCCTACAGAGCGCGCCTCGCCTATGAGATTGACGTTATCTTAGGCATGGGCTTTCCGGATTATTTTCTTATTGTGCAGGACTTCATCAACTGGGCAAAAAATAGTGGTATCCCGGTGGGGCCTGGGCGTGGTTCGGCAGCGGGCTCTCTGGTGGCTTGGGCACTGCGCATTACTAACTTGGATCCCATTCCTTATAATTTGCTTTTTGAGCGGTTTTTGAATGTAGAACGTGTTTCCTTGCCCGATATTGACGTAGATTTTTGTGAGCGTCGTCGTGGTGAAGTTATACGCTATATGGTTGATAAATATGGCGAAGATTCTGTGGCGCAGATTACCACCTTTGGAAAAATGAAGGCCAAAGCTGCTGTAAAGGACGTAGGTCGTGCCCTTGCCATTCCCTATGCCATGACTGATAAAATTGCCAAGCTCATTCCAGAATCTCCTAAGATGACGGTAAAAAAGGCTTTGGAAGAAGAACCGGATTTAAAAACCCTCTATGATACCGATGCCGATGTTAGCAAGTTATTAGATACTTCTATGCGTCTTGAGGGTTTAAGTCGTCATGCCTCCACCCACGCTGCCGGCCTTGTGGTTTCTGATAAACCCATGACGGAATATCTGCCCTTATATAGAGGGAAAAAGGGCGAACTTGTTACACAATTTGACATGAAAATGGTAGAAAATGTAGGACTTGTGAAGTTTGACTTTCTTGGCCTGCGCACCATGACCCTTATTCAAGATACCCTTGACGCCATTGAGCATCAAGGGAAGACGGTACCTAATTTAGACACCTTGCCTTTAACGGATGTTGCCACCTATGAGCTGTATGCCCGTGGTGATACCGATGGGATTTTTCAGGTGGAAAGCTCCGGTATGCGTCAATATTTACGTCAACTTAAACCTAACTGCTTCGAAGATGTTATCGCCATGTTGGCCTTATATCGTCCTGGCCCGTTAGGTTCTGGTATGGTGGACGAGTTTATTAAACGTAAGCACGGCGAGGTAGAAGTCACTTATCCCCATGAGTCTTTAACTGACTGCTTACGTGATACCTATGGCGTTATCGTATATCAAGAACAAGTTATGCAAATTGCGCAAATCATTGCTAAATACACTCTTGGTGGTGCGGATCTTTTGCGCCGTGCCATGGGGAAAAAAGACCCTGCAGCCATGGCAAAGGAGCGCTCTACCTTTGTAGACGGCGCCGTTGCCAATAATATTGATGCGAAAAAAGCTAATGAAATATTTGATTTAATGGAAAAATTTGCTGAGTATGGTTTTAACAAATCCCACTCAGCTGCTTATGCTCTCATATCCTACCATACAGCATACTTAAAGGTTCACTTTAAGGTAGAGTTTATGGCTGCCTTGATGACCTCAGAAATGGGCAATCAGGACAAATTATTAAAATATGTTGCTGCATGTAAAGCTATGGATATTGAAGTGTTACAACCTTCTGTTAATGACTCCATCCGCGCCTTTTCTGCCCTTGAGAGTAAGGTTGTTTTTGGCCTTGGAGGTATTAAGGGGGTGGGCGATGAAGCCATCAAAGAAATTATGGAAGCACGCAAGGCTGACGGGCCGTATTTATCTTTTTTTGATTTTGCCTGTCGCGTTACCTTAAGTAAAGTCAATAAAAAGGTTATGGAAGCACTCATTTAGGGCGGTGCTTGCGATTGCTTTGGGGTAAGTCGCGCAGCCTTAGTGGCTGTGCTTGAAACAGTAGTAGCCAACGCCCAGAAAAAAGCTAAAGACAAGGCCTCTAATCAAATTTCGCTTTTTACCATGATTCCACAAGTGGAAAGTGTGCAAAAGGGCATTGGTTTTGATTGCCCAGAAGCCGGTATTGTAGAAATGGAACAGAGCGAAAAGTTACGCTTTGAAAAAGAAGCGCTAGGCTTTTTCCTCACATCGCATCCACTTTTGCCCTATCATAAAGAAATGCAGCGCCTGTGCTTAACCACTTTGGAAGATATAGGGGATTCTCGCTATGGAGGCAAGGTCAGTTGTGGTGTGCTCATAACGTCACTAAAGGAGATTCAGACCAAGAAAGGTGATAAAATGGCCTTTGCCGGCATTGAGGATTTAACCGCCAACGGTGAACTTGTTATTTTTTCACGTACCTATGCTGAATTTAAAGAACTCCTTCAGGCTGACCAACCCTTGGTAGTTGAAGCCAGTATTGATGCCAGTACGGCGGATACGTCTTTTGATGACGATGCGGATGATGATGAAGAACAAGCCCCTCGTGAAATTAAACTCATTGCTGAAAAAATCATTCCTCTTGCAAAGGCTTGCTCCCAAAGCGATACGCCGGTGTGTTTTGGTATTCCAAAGCATAGACTCAATGAAGAGGGCATGCTTTCTTTAAAAGCTCTTTTGCAAAAACATCGGGGTACGGTGAATGCCGAAGCTTATGTTTTTGTGGATGGACATCAATGCTTTATGCATCTTGGGCATGAATACACTGTACAGCCCGGTGCAGAATTTGATACAGCTCTTGAACTTTGGGCTTCTTCAGATAATATGATATAAAAACTATAAGGAATACTTATGAAAAAGAAACTTTGGCGCTTGACGGTGCGGTCGGAATTTTGCGCTGGTCACGCCTTGCGTTGCTATGAAGGTAAGTGTGAAAACTTGCACGGGCACAATTTTTTTGTGGAAGCTACCGTGCAAGGGGAAAAGCTTGATGAAAAAATTGAATTCCTTATGGATTTTAAGGTACTCAAGACGATTCTTAAAGAAATACTTGAGGGTTTAGATCATTGTATTTTAAACGAAAGGGCGCCTTTTGATACTATCAACCCCACTTCTGAAAATTTAGCCCAATATATTTGGAAAAAAATGGACGCACAACTAGAAGAGACACACGTGGATGTGTATAGTGTTACTGTTTCAGAAAAGTCAGCGCAGTCCGCTACTTATCTTGAAATTTAAAAAAGTATTAGCGATAAATATACCTAATCGCATAAGCACAACTCCCAGAGCTATTTGCAAAAAAGTATTTCCAAATAAGAGCGCATAGTTCTGAGTAACAAGATATATATACATATCATAAATATATGAAGAAAAGGTTGTAAGAGAGCCTAGGAAGGCAATGAGCATAATGCGGGCGTTCCAGGCTTTTTTTTCAACTAAAATCCAAAAAGTACCGAAGAGAAAACACCCTAGCATATTGACCATAAAAACACCCCAAAGGAGAATATTTTCACTTTGAAAAAGGTGTAAACTTTCCATAATGGCAAAGCGCAAAAAAGCTCCCATGCAACTGGCGCATATAAAAAGTAGGGTTGTTTTTATTGTCCACATATATTCTCATTGTGTGTTTTTATGTATAGTATATAAGAGCCATATAAATGTCTACGTTTGAAAAGGAATACATTCTATGAGCGGTTTTGCTATTTATGAGTGCGCATTAGGCTTTTTCCGCATAGATTATGTGGATGATGCTGTAATAGCCTTGAACAAAGTTATTGATAAATTCCAAGATTTTGGCAAGAAAACACCGCTCACCGAGGCTGTTTTTGTTGAACTGAATGAATATTTTGCTGGGAAAAGAAAGACGTTTACCTTTAAATACACACTTCAAGGTACTGAATTTCAAAAAAAAGTTTGGGCAGCCCTGTGTGATATTCCCTATGGTGAAACCCGCAGCTATAAAGAACTTGCCATAGCAGTAGGCAATCCTAAGGCATGTAGAGCGGTGGGAATGGCAAATAACAAAAATCCCATTTCTATTGCAGTTCCTTGTCATCGTGTCATCGGCAGTGACGGAAAGCTTGTGGGCTATGCAAGCGGACTTGATATGAAAATCTACTTACTTAAGCTTGAGGCAACTCATGTATAAAAAGATAATAATCTTAACTGTATAAAAAAGCCGCCTACGCATTTGCATAAGCGGCTTTTTTCCTTGGTGGGCCCACGAGGATTTGAACCTCGGACCAACCGGTTATGAGCC
>CAYJHS010000033.1:0-16454 GCA_964369815.1 uncultured Desulfovibrionaceae bacterium | reverse complement strand
CCTCTGGGCCGGCCTTTTCGCCTTCAAATTTCCCCGCCGCAAGTCCGCGCAATAAAGCATCTACTTCATCTTGTGCTAAAACTTTATTCATATGCTACCCTTTATTTCTTCAATACCCTTATACTTTAGACAGTGTTGTCCAAAAGGTCAATATATATATCCGAATAATATTATCAAGAAGATACCCTTCTTTTACCTACCATAAAAGCCATAAAAATGGCTTTGCAAATTTTGCACCAAGATATTTTATCTTTGCCCTTCGTACAAGTGCAAGGTATAGGCTGTGAAAACAACATAGCGCAAAGGAACAACATGCAACAGATATCTGGGCAAATACATATTAGCATCACCGCTCAAGGGCTAGAAAGCCCCATAAACATATACACAAGCGACGCTAAGCAAAATTTAGCCCAAGCCCTATGGCTTTCGGGAAAACTTAAAACCCTGCCGTTGTGCTCCGGCCTTGGGCGCTGTGGCCTGTGCCGAGTGCGTTTTATAACACTTGCGCCAATCTGCGCTCCCAACGAAGAACGCATTTTAGGCACAGAAGCCAGCGCACTAGGCTGGCGTCTGGCTTGCCGTCATACTGTACAAGATGTATGCGATGCCGCAGGCCTCATCAAACTTGAAATACCGCCTCATGCTCTCCCCACAGCGGAGCAAAAGCAAAACATTTCCATAACGACACAAGCACACCATACAAAAACATTATTAGCCATAGACCTTGGCACTACCAGCCTCTGCTGGCAAAGCCTTTCATTAGAGGGAGAGATACTCAGCAGTGGCAAAAAGCTCAACCCCCTTATGGGAGCAGGCGCCGATATTATCTCACGTTTGCGTTTTGCCATGCATAAAGATGGCGCACGACAATTAGCAAGCATCCTGCAAGAAGATATAAAAGAGCTTGTACGCTCCTTGTCCCCTGCACAAGAAACACAAGAAATATGCCTTGCCGCCAACACAGCCATGACCTGCCTTTTCTTACAAAAGGACATTACAAGCCTTGCCCATGCTCCCTATGCCCTCCCGCTACAGGGGCACAGTTTAGAGCACATAGAAGGTCTGCCCCCCATATATGTTCCGCCACAAATGGCACCCTTTGTGGGTGGAGATATTAGTGCCGGTTATGCAGCTCTTCTGCAAAGAGAAGACATAAGCTTTCCATTTATTTTTGCAGACTTAGGAACTAATGGTGAATTTATTTTAGCCTTAAGCAAGGAAGAGGCCTTCATAACTTCTGTACCCATGGGACCAAGCCTTGAAGGCATTGGCTTACGCTTTGGGCATATGGTGGATGGCAGTGCCGGTATTGTGCGTGCTGTGCGTCTTGGCCCCACGGGCTTGCAAGCACAAACTGTAGACGACACGCCACCGCAAAAAATCTGCGGCACCGGCTATATATCCATTATCCACGCATTGCTTAAAGTTGGTATCATCAAGCCCGACGGCACGTTTATACAAAAAGGTCAAAGATCCTCCCCCTTGCAAGGAAAAATCGCTAAACAATTTCATACCCTGCATGGCGAAAGAGTGTTACAATTATGGCCAGGACACAATGGAGAAACTATTTCTATTTCTGCCATAGATATTGAAGAAATTCTCAAAGTTAAAGCGGCTTTTTCCTTGGCAATGCAGTGTTTACTCGAAAAAGCATCCCTTGCTCCTGCCGCCTTACAACATATATATATAGCCGGAGCTATGGGTAGCCATATTGACACTCATGACCTTGAAGCTCTGGGCTTTGTCCCCAGTGGTGCCACATCACGCATAAAAATTATAGGAAACAGCGCTCTTGACGGCGCAAGCCTTTTACTAACGCAACAACATTTACGTGAAGAACTACAAAACTTTAGCACACAGTGCGCTCTTGTAAATCTCACACAAGATACACATTTTACAGAAAAATTCATGCAACAGATGTCTTTTTCTTATGTAGGTTAACTATGAAAGAACTTTTTTTACCACTCCCCCGTCATATTTGTGAAGATTTACAAGATTTTCCGTATATTTTGCGCAAAACATTTCCCATGAATCATAAACACTGGCAACAGCTTCCCGCTGCCATCGAAGAGCTTTCTACACGCCTAACCAGCGAACGTTCGCTCATAAAGCAACCTTATTGGAGTGCGCCTCGCCTCACTGCAGCCTATATGTGGTATTTTTTACCTTGGAATATCCTACGCTTAACGCGTCTACTCCACGGTCTTGACTTGCCACCGCCGACCCCTATGCCCATTAAAAAAGACGGAGAGCCAAAGCCACGGATTTTTGTGGATATGGGTAGCGGCCCATTGTCTTTGCCATTAGCGCTGTGGTTTGCCAAGCCTGAATGGCGCCACATACCATTAACAGTTTTGTGTACGGACATTGCATCTCAACCTCTGCAGTTTGGGCAAAAAATTTTTGAAAGCTTGGCGGGAGAAGACAGTCCTTGGCGCATTCTCCCTCGTCGCTGTCATCTTGAGGGGACTGGGACTGAAATATATAAAACCGAGGGGGTTCCATGGCTCATCACTGCGGCCAATGTCTGCAACGAACTCAAGTCTCGTCCAGGGCAAAGCATTGAAGAACGTTTAGCAGACCTTGTGGAAACACTCGCACATGGCCTTACCGCTCCTGCCGCCCATGTGCTATTTGTGGACCCGGGCACCCGGCTTGGCGGCAAACCCATTGTTTCCTTGAGCGCAGCAGCACATGTGCCCTCCCTATGGCCTACGAGTCCATGCCCCCACCCTGAGCAAGAATGTCCTCTATATAATTCCAGTAGTTGGTGTCACTTTACCTTTGATACTGTGGGGGCTCCTACATGGCTTCGAGAGCTTTCTGCCGCTGCTCATCTGCGTAAAGAAGCTTTGAGCCTTGCTTTTGTGCTCTTGCAAAAAGAAAGAACACCCCCTGTATATAAACCACAAGCACGTATTATTTCAGCACCTTTTCGCGTGCCAAGCGTTCAGGGTTTTGCCCGCTATGCTTGCTGTGCCGAGGGGCTTGCTCTTTTACAAAGGGCTGAGCACCTTGTCTCTGGAGCCTTAGTAGAAATAAAAAGCCCCCATGAAGACAGTCGCATAGACAAAAAATCTGGCGCATTTATTTTAGACCACACAGAGCGCACACCCACCCCCAATCATGCACCCTATTCGTATAAGAATACAGAACATTTTACACCCAAAAAAAGCAATAATAACGCATTGTCAAAAAAATCAGAACAGCCTATAAAAGACGAAAAAAAATCACACAAAAAAAACATTAAACCCTCCAAAAAAAATACAAAGAAGTTTTGGGAAAAATAGAATGATTCACAATAACATACTGGAAGCACATAACTTAGCAGTCACATTTCACACTGAACACGGAAATTATCAGGCGGTGAGCGATGTGAGTTTTTCCATAGGTGCAGGAGAAATTTTTTGTCTTGTGGGTGAGTCTGGCTGTGGTAAAAGCATGACAGCTAAAGCACTTTTGCGCCTTAGCCCCGAAAATACCACCCTTGGTGGACAAGCTTTTTTACACGGTGAAGATCTCTTTCTTTTATCAGAAAAAGATATGCGTGCCGTACGCGGTCAGAAGATTGGTATGATTTTCCAAGAACCCATGACAGCGCTCAACCCTGTCTTGCGTGTAGGCGAACAGTGCATTGAGCATGTGAAACTCTTTCGTAAAATATCCAGTACAGCAGCGAAAGAACATTGCTTAAAACTCTTTCGTCAGGTGGGCATCCCTGCGCCTGAGAGCCGTTTTGACGACTACCCACATCAACTCAGCGGTGGCATGCGCCAAAGGGTAGTTATTGCCATGGCGCTCGCGTGCTCTCCTTCATTGCTATTAGCTGACGAGCCCACCACAGCCCTTGATGTCACCATTCAATGGCAAATTTTGAAACTTCTGCAAAATCTTGCAGAAAAAGAACAGTGTGGCATTTTACTCATTACGCATGACCTTGGCGTAGTAGCACAAATGGCGCATACCGTGGCTGTCATGTATGCTGGACAAATTGTAGAGCATGCTCCAGTAGAAAAGCTTTTTAATGCGGCACTACACCCTTATACTCAAGGTTTACTCCATGCTTCCCCCAGCAAACACAGTATGGAAGCCACACGTCTGCCCACCATCGAAGGTGCTGTGCCTCCGCTCTATGCTATTCCATCCGGATGCCGCTTCCATCCACGCTGTGCCAAAGCCCAAAGCAAGTGTTCCATAGAGCTCCCTCCCTTGCAAAATATAGGTGAAAAACACAGTGTCCGCTGTTGGTTTTTTTAATTTTGAGCCGAGAAAGCACTTACTTGCACATAAAAGTGGATATATTTTGCAAAAACAAGGCTTTTTTGCACTTTTTTCGCATAAAAAATAAAAAAAATTATATTTTGTTAGCATTTTTCTAAACTTTTTTAAGATACATTATTTTTAAAATATTCTATTGATGGCTAAAATAATTGAACATATTTTTTCTGTTTTTTGTTGCAAAAAAAAATATAAAAATTTATACTTCTCACCATGAGGTTAACTTTAACACTACAAAGGAAGGTATAACTTATGTTACGTAAAACCTGTTCAGCAGCCATATTTATGCTACTGTTGACGCCTGCACTTGGAAATGCTGCACAAGGCACGGGCGTTTTATCAAGAGATCTTGAAAGCTCTGCTTATAGAGATGTCAGGGGTTCCGACGTTACCGGCGGCCCTTATGAAATCGTTGGTGCAGACCGTGGCGGCATTCAAACAAGTTTAAAACAAACTGTTGACGCTGTGCTTGCCAACCACAAAGCCTTAAAAATCCTACAAGAAAATAGAGAAGTTGCCATACACGAACTTGACAGCTCCAGAGCTGGCTATGGTCCTCGTGTTGACTTAACTGGTAGCATTGGCCTTACCAACAGGAGCGATGTGAGCACCCGCCCTACCGGTAAGTCCACGCATATCTTTGCCACTGGACAAGTACAACTTTTGCTTACCCAACCCATTTGGGACGGCTTTGCCACACGTAGCCGTGTGCGTGCTAGCGAATCTTTGCTACGCTCTGTTTCAACTCGCGTTATCGACAATGCAACTACCCTTGCTCTTGACGGCATCATTGCCCACGTAGACCTTATTTGGCGTCGCAAAAACTTGCAACTTGCCGATAGAAACGTAAAAACTCACCAAAGAATTTTGGCTCTTACTCGTGATCGCGAGGCTACCGGTGCGGAAGTTCTTGCCAACGTTACTCAAACTCAAGGTCGTCTTATTAACGCTCAGTCTACCTTTGAAGACAACAGATCTTCCCTTATCCAAGGCGAAGCTTCTTATCGTCGCTTGACTGAACTCCCTGTGCCTTCAACCCTCGGCGCAGTAAAGCAACCTTTGAAGATGTTTGCTACTCCAGAAGAAGTTCTTGCTCTTGCCAAAGTAAACAATCCTAAGATTATTGCTTACCTTGAAGACGTTACCACAGCTCAAGCTGAAAAAGAGTTGACCGATTCTGCTTTCCACCCAACAATTAACATTGAAACTGGCCCAAGCTTCAGCAACAATGGTTACGAGTATGCCGGTAAAGAATATACCGCAAGCTATGACCTCTTGGGTACCGTGCGCTGGAACCTTTTCAACAGCGGCGCTGACGTTGCTGCATCTAAGGCTTCTGCTGCCCGTGTTCGTCAAGCACGTCAAACTGCTTACAACTTCATGGATGACTTAAAACTTGATATTGAAAACTCTTGGACAGACTACAGAACTGCCATCACACAGTTAGCATATCACTTGAAAGCTATCCGCTATAACATCCAAACTCGTGATGCATACATGGAGCAATATCTCATTGGCCAACGTACTTTACTTGACGTACTTGACGCTGAAAGTGAGTTGTACAACTCCGAGGTACAAGCCGTAACTGCTCGCGCCAATATCCTTATCAGCACCTATCGTTTGTATGCTTTGGCTGGCCTGCTGTTACCCGAGCTGAACATTTCTGCTGATTCTGTACTTATTAAACCCATTATTGCTGCAGAAAGACAAGCCGCTGCTCAGCAATAACTCCTTCTACATTTAATCTGTAAACTTTCCATAGGTATGCTACATTACCTATGGAAAGTTTTTTTGTTGCTTGACAAAGAGTGACTACATCCTTATTATATGTTATTGATGTAAGTATTAAAAAGTGCAAGGAAAACTATGTCCAAGCAACCAAAATCCCCCCCCATTTCTCAGAAGGCTGTATACCCACTCAAAAACAGCTTTTCTGCGGCTGAAAGTGCTCTTCAGAGTCTTACATATTCCAAAAGTGAATTTGCAAGCACAAAAAATGCGCACTTAACAGAAAAAAATAATGCTGCACAGGCAACTATTCCCCCTGCATTAAAACAAGCGGCACAGTCAAGGGAAACTTTATCTGCGCTACAGCAGCAAGAAAACACTCTAACAACACAGGCCCAAGCAGTGACAAAACAAGTATCTGATAAAGACACACAAGCATCGGTTTCTAAGCAAAATCAGTCTCCCCCCACATCGCCTCCTGAGGCGGCAGTGGCATCACCAACTGTAGCCCAAGCAAAGACAGCTCCAAGCAATGATGTACCCACGGGGAAAGATATTGAGCAAAATGCCAAGCAGCCCCCTACACAGGACGCTGGTGCTTCTACGGTTGACGCTCCTAGTCCTCCTGTTGCTCCCACACCTCCAAATACAACTGGGACGGAGGATTCTCCACCCCCAGCAGCAGAAGCACCAAGCGCAACCAAGCAAGAACAAAATTTTGATCCCGATTCCATGCCAGTAGCTCCGGCAGAAGTGGATTATGTACCTCCACTTTTACGCAGTTTGAGCTCTCTTTTACGTTTGCGTGGCAAGAGTGTTTCTCCACAATACCTTTATGCGGGCCTAGCTGGGACAGGCGAAGTCACCCACGGAGAATGCATACGTGCTGCTGCGCGCTCCGGTTTACAAGCGCGCATTGTGCACCGTCCATCATTGGATGAGATTTCTCCCCTTACTCTCCCTTGCGTACTTATCCTAGAGAACGGACGTTCTTGTGTACTCACAGCTTTAAGCAAGCATCTAGCAACAGTCATCCTACCAGAACTTGGCGATGAACCAAAGCAAGTCAATAGGGCAACCATTAGCGAAGAATATACTGGCTATGCTGTCTTTGGCTCTGTTGATAAGCCAGAAGATAAGCGCATTACAACCTTCCATAGACCACAGGGAAAGCGTTGGTTTTGGGATGCTATCAAGCACTACGGCCCCATCTATCGGCATGCTGCCTTTGCCAGTGTTATTATTAACCTTATTGCCCTTGGCAGTCCGCTCTTTGTCATGAATGTCTATGACAGAGTTGTACCGAATAATGCCGTAGACACCTTATGGGTACTCGCTATCGGCATTAGCCTTGCGTATTTATTTGACTTTTTATTACGCACCTTGCGTAACCACTTTGTCGACACCGCAGGACGTAATGCCGACGTTGTTATCTCCAGCTTACTGGTAGACAAAGTGCTCTCTATGCAGTTGGACCATAAGCCAGAGTCCACCGGTGCACTCGTTAACAATGTTCGCGAGTTTGAATCGTTACGAGAGTTTTTCAGTTCATCAACGTTACTCTCATGTATCGACCTCCCCTTCCTGTTCCTCTTTATTATTTTCCTCTCCTTTATTGGTGGCCCTCTGGTGCTTTTACCGCTCATAGCCATGCCCATCATGTTTGGCGCAGGATTTTTATTGCAGTCCCTTGCAAAACGCGCTTCCGAAAAAAGCTACTCGCAGAACATGCATAAAAATGCCCTTCTTACAGAAATGGTCAACGGCCTTGAAACATTAAAGTGTTGCCAAGGTGAAACCCGTATGCAACGTATGTGGGAAACTGTAGTTGAAGAATCGGCTCAAGCCAATATTGAAACTAAAAAATATGGTTCCTTAGCTGTGGGATTTTCTGTTTTCATTACACAATTTGTCACCGTAGCTATGGTAGTTTGGGGTGTGCACCTTATTGCTGAAGGCACTCTTACCATGGGCGGACTCATTGGTAGTAATATTTTAGCTGGTCGTGCCATGGCTCCTTTGATGCAAATGGCTGGTCTTATTACACGTTACCAAAATTCACGCATTTCGCTGGAAGCACTCAACACCCTTATGGCCTTGCCATCAGAAGACAGGGACACCAATTCTACTGTGGACTTTGGCCCCCTTGAGCCTGCCTTTACCATTGAAAATGTGAGTTTTTCTTATCCTAATGCCGCGCGCACTGCTGTAGAAAACTTAACGCTACACATCGCCCCAGGAGAAAAAGTCGGTGTTATCGGGCGCATGGGGTCAGGAAAATCCACACTCATCCGTTTACTGATTGGCCTTTACCAACCAACGGATGGCGCAGTTAAGTTTGGCGGCGTTGATATTCGCCAAATGGCAGGCACAGATTTACGCACACGCGTAGGCTTTGCACCACAAGATACAGTGCTCTTTTACGGAACGGTACGTGACAATATTGTACTTGGTGATCCATTTGTAAGCGACCAAAGAATGCTTAGAGCTGCCTCCATTTCCAGTGTTGCCGACTTTATTCGAACAAAACCAGAAGGTTTTGGCACTCAGGTTGGTGAACAAGGAAAAGCATTGTCTGGCGGACAGCGACAAGCCATTGGCCTTGCCCGTGCCCTCGTACGTGACCCAGAAGTGCTCATTTTAGACGAGCCTACCAGTAATATGGATACTTCTTCTGAGCATATTGTACAATCGCGTCTGATGAAACATATGAAAAATAAAACCCTCATCCTTGTCACACACCGTATGAGTATGCTTAAACTTATCGATAGATTAGTAGTTATGGATGGTGGACGCATTGTGGCTGATGGTCCCAAAGACTTGGTCATAGAAAAATTGCGCACTTCATCTACCAATAAGAACCAAGATCCAAAAGAAGTAGCTGTTTAACCTACTTATATAACCGTGTGAGGTAAATATGCAATCGCAATCAAATAATAACTCTCCGCCGCAACAAAATTCCATGATTAACCCCTTGGATAATACGCAAGCTGCTAGTGCGGCGGCTGAGGGTGCACAAGCAGAACAACGCGAAAAGAATAAAATTATAGCTGATGAGCTTATTTATGCTGACGTAGTAGAGGCAGCTTTACAACGAAAGCCTTCAACTCAAGCCCGTATGCTTTCCATTGCCACTGGTCTTTTTATAGTCATTTTTATTGGCTGGACTGCGTGGGCTGAAGTGGACGAAGTAACTCGTGCCGAGGGTAAGGTTATTGCGTCTCAAGGTACTCAAATGATTCAAAACCTTGAAGGTGGTATCTTACAAGCCGTCTTAGTCCGTGAAGGGCAAATCATCACGCAGGGGACGCCACTAGCACGCCTTGATAACGAAGTTGCCGCTTCTACCTTTAGAGATGCGCTCACAAAATCACTCGAAAGCCGAGCAGCCATTGCTCGCCTTGAGGCTGAACTTGAAGGAAAGGAACCGGTCTTTCCAGAAGATATTCAAAAAAATGCGCCACAAGTTATCACTGACCAAATTACGGTCATGCAAGCGCGTGTGCACCAACGAGAAAGCGAAATTCGTCTTTTAGAATCGCAATATGATCAGCGTATTAAAGAAGTGGAAGAGCAAGAAACTCGCAAGGCCTCAGTGGCACGTAATCTTGCCCTCGCCATTGAACAACGCAACACAGTAGAGCCACTCCTAAAGCGTAAAAACTACTCTCGTATAGAATTCTTAGACTTGGAGCAAAAAGTATCAAACCTTGAAGGCGAACTCAACGGTCTTGCTGCTTCTATCCCCAAAACTCAAGCCGCCGCAACGGAAGCCAAACAACGTATTGCCTTTCGTAAGGCAGAGCTTGATGCTGCTATTACTGAAGAAATTAATAAGTATCGTACTGAGTTGAATTCACTGAAAGAAACTCTCTCTGCCGGTAGTGACCGTGTGACTCGTACAGTTATGCGTTCTCCTGTAAACGGTACAGTGAAGCAAATTCATATCAACACCATTGGCGGTGTCGTAAAGCCTGGTGAGCCCATCATGGAAATTGTTCCTCTTGATGATACCTTGCTTGTGGAAGTGCGGGTACGCCCCTCTGACGTAGCTTTTTTGCACCCCAATCAAAAAGCCATGGTAAAATTTTCTGCCTATGATTTTGGTATCTATGGCGGCCTTGAGGGTGTACTTGAGCAAATTAGTGCTGACACTATCGAAGATAAGAAGGGTGAAGTATTTTACCTTGCTAAATTACGCACACGTAAAAATGGTATTATTTATCGTGACGAAACCCTACCCATTATTCCCGGCATGACGGCCACTGCTGATATTCTAACTGGTCGTAAAACAATTTTAGATTATATATTAAAGCCCATTTTAAAAGCGCAGCAAAACGCTCTTCGCGAAAGGTAGGATACAATTTTGCAATCTTCTTCCTCAGGCACACGTTATCGCAGCATTATATTGGTGTTGCTCATTATGCTCACCATGACTGGCTCTTCTGTGGTCTTTACCACATATACTTTGCAGCAAGCGTATAAGACTATGCAGCATAACTTACAGATTACGCTCACATCGGATGCTAAAACGAGAGCTGTGTCTGTTAAACTTTGGCTCGACAATATTACGCTAGATACCAAACGCTTTGTAAGCAAGGATATGTTGCGGTTATATTGCGCAGAGTATCTTATCCATACCCTAGGCGTAGAAAGTGGAAAGCTTCCTTCTTGGGCAACACAAGGCGGCGCAGGCAACCTTGACCTAAAAGGCACCAAGGATGCCCTACAACAGCAACTCATCACCTTTATGCGTGACGAAGAAGATGTTGTAGATGCAGGGATTTGGGATACAAATCTACAACCGTTGTTCCTTTCCTCCGAACATGTTTCTACACTCACGCCCGTGCAAGATGCTGCTATGCGTGGAACCCTCACCAGTGGAAAGTCTAACTTTTCATCTATTTACAATAGCTCTAACGGCCTTATGATTAACTTGGCGTACCCTATTTTCCCACCAGAGTATACAGATCTTGATCCTGCAAAGCCAGTGGGTGTTATTTTGCTCTTTATTCCGGTAGAAACGGTACTTGCTAAGCTCTTAGAAAATGAAGTGGGCACGGTTGCCCCTTATCGTTTACTGCAGTGGACAGAAGATTCTGAAGAATTGCTCCAATTTGCAGACCTAAATAGCGGAAGCTTGTCCTATCTTGCAGGCTGGCTTGCCACCAAAAACACACAACTTCCACTTGCCGAAAGAACTCTTGCCAATGGCACCCAAGTCTACGCCGTGGGCGTACCTATAGAAGGCTATGACCTAATGGTCAGCCATGAACAACCATCGTATATTGCAGAAGAATTTTACAATAAATTCAAAGTTATTATGATGTCCATGGTGGCTGCTGGTGTCATTATCACCTTCCTTGTTGTGGGCATGGGTTGGTGGTTCCTTGTGCATCGTAGTGAACGTGATATTACCAAAAATATGCGTAAACTCTATGAAGAAGTGAATACAAAACAACAAATATTGAACAGTATTAACGCCACCCTGATTGACGCTGTGGTATTGACTGACAGTCTTGGTAATATCCAATACGCCAATAAGTCCTTTGCAGAAATGGTGCATCATGACATTGAGTCTCTACACGGTTACCAAATGGGCAACCTTATTAATCCTGATGCTGCAGAGCGCTTGCAAGCGCAGCTTGATAGGGTCGTGCGCACAGAACAAACACATACCTTTGAAGAAAAAATCACCATACAAAACAAGGTTTTATTTCTCCAAACCGTATGCACCCCTTACTTTGGTGGCTTGCACCGAGTAGATGGTGTGGTGTCTGTTTTCCGTGACGTTACACAAATGTTGCTTGAGCGAGAAAAAGAACAAGCTCGCGTAGAACAACTTATTCAAGTGCTGACCATGGCTATTGAATTAGTAAACCCCTACCTGTGCGGACATTCCTTGGCCTTTGGAAAATTTGCAGACAAGTTGGCCATCAACCTCAAGTGCTCTTATGAATACGCACGTAGATAGGACTTGTGCTATCTTAGCGGATTTTGATTTTGGCCTACCCGTACAACAGACCATTCGTCAAATGTATGAAAATATGGACGGTTCTGGCTATCCTGAACACTTAAAGGGTGAAGAAATCAGCTTCCTTTCCCGTATTTTAAGTGTTTCAAACGTATTTTGTGCTATCTTGCGCCCTCGTGTGTATCGTAAAGCAAAAACGCTAAAAGAGACACTCATGCTCCTTGATAAAGACAAGCATATGTTTGATCCAAAAGTCATTGCAGCTCTACATGCATACTATGCCACTGAAGATGGTAAGAAGTTTATTATGCAGTTACAGCAGAAAATCGTTCATTCATAAGGGAGGTAATATGAAAGTACTTTTTTTACCTCATAGTTTTCCTGGGCCCTTTAGAGGAGTGGCCACAAAACTTGCTGAATCTGAGCAGAATAAAGTACTTTTTGTCACTAACAGAGCTCGTACCGATGTGCGTATTCCTAATGTTGGGCGGATTTTGATTAATCAACCGCCCAAGCCAAATATACCTGATCGGGCAGAATTTGAAGCAGTGCGGAGTATTCGGCGTGCTTCGCACATGGCAAACTGCCTATTGCGTCTTAAAAATCAAGGCTTTAACGCAGATATCGTTATTAGCAATGCGGGTTTAGGCTATGCCCTGTATATCAATGATATATTCCCTGATTCCTTCTTCATATGTTATGCTGAAGGTTTTCAGGAACAAGGGCAAGCCTATACCCTTTTTAGTAAAAAAAGACCACACCCTACCTTGGACTTTGCCCCAGAAAAGGTACGTAACCTTTTTCAGTTAAATACCTTACATGAATCCCATATGGCCTACACCTCAACAAATTGGCAAAAATCCTTATACCCCAAAGACTTTACAAAAAAAATACAAGTCTTTCATGAAGGTATTGATACGGACTTTTTTATCCCACGCCAAGGAGAGCGATTTTGCGTAGAAGGGTGTGACCTTTCACACGTAGAAGAATTAGTTACCTTTTCCGGTCGTAGTATGGAAACTCCACAGAGTCTCCCCGTATTCTTACATGCTGTGCCAAGCATTTTGCAAAAACGCCCAAAGTGCCACATCATCATAATGTCAGCAAATACCCAAGAAAATAATCCTCAAAGTCAAAAATGGCTAGAAACCCTTATTGAAGACTATGATATCGACACGCAACGTATCCACTTTATCAACTTTCGCCCATATGTAGACTATCGTAGGCTTTTGCAAGCATCTAGTGTACATGTATATCTCTCCGCTCCTTTGGCATTATCTTCAGGAATTTTTGAAGCCATGAGTTGTGAGTGCCTTATGATTGCTGGCGATACAGGCCCCATCAATGAAGTTGTCAACCATGGTAAGAACGCTTTTCTCTATGATCAAAATGATAGCAATGTACTAGCTGACACAACCATAGAGCTCCTTGAGCGCCGTAGTAAAATGGCCTGCATCCGTAAAGCGGCACGTAAAACCATCACTGAAAAATACAATGTGCACAAACAAACCCACAAAATGGTAGATGCCTTGCTTAATAATTACGAGAAGTGGAAAAGCTCTACAAGTTAAATTATTACCATGAATGCAACACTATTTACCCTGCAAAACGTGCATATTAAGTCACGTATTACTATGTTTTATAAAACGCTTCTGTTTTTTTTCGGCATAGTTTTTTGCAGTTGTGCAGATTTTTCCTCCTCTGTATCTGGTACATATTTTGCAAATTTTTACTCTGTCGCTTATGCCGCTACCCCAAAACTTTTTGGTTCTATTGAGTTTAAAGGCTCTATGAAAGGCTTAAAACAATGGCTTAATGTTCAAAAACGTCATTATGATAATAACATTCTCAAGTCGGGATCCAAACTCAACAGCGGTATGACTTGGGATAAGCTCAAAAGTAGACTTGAAGGCAAGGATGAGCTCACAAAGCTCAAAATTGTCAATAATTTTTGGAATCAGTGGCCATATAAACAAGACCCAAGAGCCTATAAAGCACCGGACTACTGGGCCTCCCCTGCTGAATTTAGAAAAAATTCTGGCGACTGCGAAGATTATGCCATTGCCAAATATTTTACCTTGCGCAGCATGGGCTTTCCCATGGAAAAAATGCGCATCGTTGTCGTTAGAGATACCATCTTAAGACTTGCTCATGCAATTCTTGCCGTATATGTCGATGGTGAAATATATATTTTAGATAACCTATCCAAGAACGTTCTTTCGCATTCAAGAATACGCAACTATATTCCGCAGTATTCTGTCAATGAAAAGAACAGATGGATGCATGTGATGCCTAAAAAGAAGAAATGACGGAGATAACCATGTACAATGAAAACCAAAGTTCACTCAATGCGGTGCCACAAACCACTTCAAAAAAATCTCGCTTATTGATTTTTGGTGGTGTTGTTTTAGCTTTTTGTGGCGTTACTGCGCTATTATGTCATACTTTTTATTCCGCACAAAAAAGTGATATTTTAGCAGCTCAAGAAGAAAGGCTCAAACTTAATGTCTCAAGTCTTGCGGACAATATCCGTATTTGGGAAGAAAGTCTCGCTGCCCTTGCTGCTCGTGTGAGTGAGTCCGGACAATACCGTCTTTTCGCTCAAGATTTAGCAAACATCAATTCACAAGATGCTAAGCTACTCAACGATGCCGAAAATATCGAAAGCCAAGATGAAGATGTCGCCCTACTTGCCGAGCAAATCCCCATGATGCGCACCCAGTTGCAAGACTTTACCTCCTATAACGGCTTACACGATGCACGCATTGCTCGTGCCTCTGGCAGTACCCTACTCTCCGCAACTCCACGTCCTGCACCTATCCTCGAATCGCAAGTGGCAGCTGTTAAGGTTGCAACAAATGATAACAAAACTTCCTACGCTCCCGTACGCAAAGCAACCACTGGCATGATGCTCGATTTTGCCGCCCCTATATTAGCAGAACAACAAGAAGCCGGTGCAAAACCAAGCGCCGCCTTCCTCGTTAGTATCAACGTCACTGGTCAGCTTGCCAACTACTTAAGTCGTGGTGCCGGTCAAAGCCAAGACATGCACAGCAATTTATTACAATATAATGGAAAAAACTGGGAACTGTTGCGCTCTGATTCCACGCAACCCATACCCGATGGTCTTAAAATAGCCCCCGATGCCAAAACTATCTCCTTTGCTCGCCGTGAAGCCGTTTCTGGTACCGGCAGCGTCTACTCCGTGGGACAAAGAGTCAATAACCTCAACTGGATAGTTGTACAAGAAATTTCCGCAAGCCTCGTAGACGCTCAGCTTTCTCGTGCCTTCAACCTCGTTTACGGCGCTGGCGTTTTCCTCTGCTTAAGTGTCCTGCTCATGTTCTCTCTTGTATGGTGGATTATGATTGGGCGTGAACAACGCACTGTAGCCGAGCAGTTTAGAAAGCTCTACCAAGTTATCAGAAAACAAAAGAATCTTCTGGACAGCATTAACGTCTCTCTCGATGTAGGCCTCATCATGGCTGACGTCAGTGGCAAGCTACACCTTGTCAACCGTGCCTTTGCCGAAATTTTAGGCAAACAAGCTGATGAACTCCAAGACCAAAATCTACATGCTATTATCTCTGATAAAGCAGCCTTCCAAATTCAGGAAGCTATCTCCTCAGTGTCACAAAACAATCAATCCAAAACCATTGAAATAGTACTAACACTCAAAGGTGAAGAGCGCCTTTTCAGAGCCACACTCTTCCCCTTCATAGATAATGAAGAAGACACTGCGGCTGCTGTTATAACCATGCAAGATATCACTGAATTCCGCAGAAACAGTGAAAAGCGCAACAAGCAACAAATGAGCACCATCGAAGCCCTTGTAGGCACCATCGAAAGAGTAGACCCCTATCTTGCCGGTCACTCCAGCCTCATGCGCCGCCTCGTAGAACTGCTCGCCGATGAAATGGCTCTGGAAGGTAGAGACAAAGACACCCTTACCACCGCCGCCGTACTCTCACAAATTGGCAGAATCTTCGTGCCCCGTGACCTGCTCTCCAAAACAGACAAGCTCACCCCCGAAGAACAAGCCGAATTGGGTCGCATCCCAGAATACGCCTATAATATTCTTAGCACCATCGACTTTGGCATCCCCGTGCCTAATGCCATCTTGCAGATGAATGAAAAACTCGACGGTACAGGGTCTCCCAACAAGCTCAGCGGCGAAGAAATCTCCCTCTACGGCAGAGTTCTCAGCATTATCAACACCTTCAGTGCCATGGTGAGCCCTCGTGCTTTCCGTGCCAGCCTGCCCGTTGATAAGGCACTCAACATCTTACGCGAAAATAAGAATGCCTACGACCAGAATATCGTGGAAAACCTTGCTGTTGTCCTACAGTCCGCCGAAGGTTCCCAAGCCATCAACGCCCGTCTCACCAGCGTACCACCTAAGGATATGTAGTTGTAGTTATGATTTACTTGAGGGGGAGAGGGGAACTTTTGCTAGCGCCAAAAAGTTCCCCTC
>CAYJHS010000032.1:2895-16490 GCA_964369815.1 uncultured Desulfovibrionaceae bacterium | reverse complement strand
TAATTTTTTTATTATCCAGTCTGCACCCCGCGTGACTGTGGAGCAGTACCTGCTTAAGCTTGAAGGCCAAGAATCCACCTTTATGGAAAGGATTGGAGGCGAAGGTTCTGACGCCGGTATGGATAACAATGAAAGCCAAAAAAACATTGGTGATGAAAAAGGCACACTCTACAAAGGCTCCCGAGGCCTAACGCCGGAAGTTATCTTTGCTGTAGAAAAAATGTATGGTTTTGACAAACCCATCGGTGAACGCTTTTGGCTGATGCTAACAAACTATGTAACCTTTAACTTCGGCGACAGCTTCTTCAAGGGGCGTAGCGTCATGCAGCTTATTGTGGACGCTTTACCCGTATCCATTTCCCTCGGGCTATGGAGCACCTTGCTCATTTATTTTATTTCCATTCCCCTTGGCATTGCCCGTGCGGTACGCCACGGCAGTAAATTTGACTCAGTAACAGGAACGCTGGTTATTATCGGCGATGCTATCCCCGGATTTTTGTTTGCGGTCTTGCTCATCGTACTTTTTGCCGGCGGAAGCTATTGGAATATTTTCCCCATTCGTGGCCTTGTATCGGCTAACTTTCATGAGCTTTCCTTGCTTGGCAAAATTGGCGAGTACTTTATGCACATGGCCTTGCCCTTAATAGCCATGACCATTGGGGGCTTTGCGGCGCTGACCACCTTGACTAAAAATTCCTTCTTGGATGAAATACATAAACAATATGCCACCACCGCCCTTGCTAAGGGTTTACCCATGAAAAAAGTGCTCTATGAGCACATATTCCGTAATGCTATGCTTATTGTTATTGCCGGATTTCCTTCGGCCTTTATCGGCATGTTTTTTACAGGCTCTTTGCTTATTGAAGTGATTTTTTCCTTGGACGGCATAGGCCTACTGGGCTTTGAAGCCGCCATGATGCGGGATTATCCTGTCATGTTTGCCACATTGTATATTTTCACCTTGCTGGGTCTTGCCATGCGCATAGTATCAGATATTACCTACTCCTTGGTTGATCCACGCATTAACTTTGCAGGCAGGGGGCGCTAATGGCTCTTTCTCCACTTACTAAGCGAAAACTTGCCGCCTTCCGCGCCCACAAAAGAGGCTGGATTTCCCTATGGATATTAATAAGCTTCTTTATTCTAAGCCTTGGGGCGGAGCTTATTGCCAACAATAAGCCCTTACTTGTTTCTTACAAAGGGGAGTTTTACTACCCATTTGTTCAGCAATATCCGGAAAGCACCTTTGGAGGTTTTTTGCCCATTGCTACCAATTACCATGATACCCTCATAAAGGAAAATATAGAAAAAGACGGTTTTATGTTATGGCCACCCATACGTTTTTCTTACAATACAGTGAATTATGCGGCGGTGGAATATCCTGCGCCCCCTTCTGCGCAAAATTGGCTTGGTACCGATGACCAAGGGCGAGATATGGTGGCACGCATCCTCTATGGCTTTAGAATATCCCTACTTTTCGGACTTGCGCTATGTACCTTTAGCTCCATTGTGGGCATAGCCGCAGGGGCAGTACAGGGGTACTTCGGGGGCTGGGTAGACCTGCTCTTTCAGCGCTTTATGGAAATTTGGTCTGGTATCCCTACGCTATATGTCCTCATAATTCTTTCTAGTATGATGGTCATGTCTTTTTGGGCACTCCTTGGCATTATGATGCTCTTTAGTTGGATGGGTCTTGTGCATGTGGTGCGGGCAGAGTTTTTGCGCTGCCGCCAATTGGACTATGTGCGTGCGGCAGAGGCTATGGGCGTTAAAAACAGGTTTATTATGCTCCGCCACATCTTACCCAATGCGCTTGTGGCTACCATAAGCTATTTACCATTTATTTTCAGTGGTTCCATTACAACCTTAACCTCTCTGGATTTTATTGGCTTTGGCTTACCCCCCGGTTCACCTTCCTTGGGCGACCTTTTAGCGCAAGGGAAAAATAATCTGCACGCCCCGTGGATTGGTATTACATCCTTTGTGGTGCTTGGCGGTTTATTATGTCTCTTTGTCTTTATTGGTGAAGCTGTACGAGACGCTTTCGACCCCAATGGAGGTAAGAGAAATGTCTGATATGTCACCCATTATTTTAGAAGCAAAAGACATACGCATAGAATCACGCCTTGCCTTTCTTGGGCAAGCTCCTGTCATAGAAGAACTTGTACATGGAGTATCATTTGTATTGCGCAAAGGGCGTGTGCTTGGCCTTGTGGGAGAGAGTGGTTCAGGAAAATCACTGACGGCAAAAGCCCTCATGGGCATATTTCCCGCCGGTATTCACCTCACGGGCGGTGGTGTTAACTTCAAGGGAGAGAGCCTACCCATACAAGATGGGCAAGCCATGCAAGCTGTACGGGGTAAGCGTATTTCTATGCTTTTTCAAGACCCACTCAGTGCCTTTAACCCTCTGCACCGTGTAGGGCGCCAAATTGGGGAATCCCTCACCTTGCACACAAAGTTTTCAAGTAAGGAAATACATTATAAAACAGTCGCCTTACTAAAAAAACTTGGCATTGATGATGCGGAGCGCATTATGCAATCCTTTCCTCATGAGCTTTCTGGCGGGCAAAGACAAAGAGCCATGCTGGCTATGGCACTTATTGCAGAGCCGGATATTCTCATTGCCGACGAACCCACCACAGCCCTTGATGCCGCCATACAGTTACAAGTGGTGGAAATGTTGCGCTCGGTGAAAAATACGGTGGCGCTCATTGTAATCAGCCATGATTTGAACATGATGCACTCCCTAGCCGACGATGTGTATGTGATGCAAGAGGGAAAAGTGGTGGAAAGCGGCACGGCGCACGACGTGTTTTCTGCACCAAAGCACCCTTATTCAAAAATGCTTTTGCAAAGAACAGACTCGCAGGAGGATGTTCCCGTTATACAAAAGCTACAAGCTGCCACGGTACTCACCGTGCAGGACTTAGAGGTGCAATACCCCCTTGGCAAAGCGTGGCCTTGGCAAAGGAAAGCTGTACATACGGCTGTTCACAAAACCTCCTTTAGCCTTGAGGAAGGAGAATGCCTCGGCATTGTGGGCGAAAGTGGTTCCGGCAAAACGTCTCTTGGGCTGGCAATACTCAGACTCATTTCCTCCCGTGGGAATATTACTTTTTTGGACACCCCCCTACAATCTATGCAAGGGGAAAATTTACGCAGCATGCGTCAAAAATTCCAAATTGTTTTCCAAGACCCCTTGGCGGCGCTTAATCCTCGCATGAGTGTTTTTGATTGTATTGCTGAAGGCTTGCGAGCTTTTAACACTCATACACCGCAGGAAATTACTGCGAAGGTCACGCGTGTTTTAGAAGATGTAGAACTTGACCCTGACATTGCGCACCGCTATCCACACGAGTTTTCCGGTGGGCAGTGCCAGCGTATTTGTATAGCACGCACCCTTATTATGGAGCCACGATGCATTTTATTTGATGAACCCACGTCCTCTTTGGACAGAAATACACAATTTCAAATCACGCAGCTTATTAAAAATTTGCAAAAAAAGCTACACCTTGCCTGCATATTTATTACCCATGACCTGTCCCTTGTGCGTGCACTGTGCCACAACATTTTGGTTATGCAAAATGGGTATGTGGTGGAGCATGCTACAGCACAACAGCTTTTTGCAAAGCCCGAAAAAGAATATACAATATTGCTCCTAGAAGCAGCAAATATTTTATAGAAGGATTTTCCATGGAAAGAATACTCTTTTTTCACAAAACACTGTTTCTCCCCTTGCTTCTCATAGGCCTTTCGTGGGGATTTTTGCAAAACGCACAGGCTGCAGCGCCAGCTAAAGTGCAAAAAACCGTAGAAGAACACATAGATAACCAACAAAAAGCCATGACCGAAGGGCAAGCTTGCGAAAAAGAACAAACACTATTGCAGCAACAAATTAACCAAGCGAAACTCGAGGTTGAATGGTATAACTTACACATTCAAACCTTAAAACGCTACGTGGAAAAAGCGAAAGGCAATGTACAAACCTTGAATGAAACCAAGGAAGAATTGGAGCGTTTGGAAATTGCACTGGAAGAAAGCCTTGTGACTTCCGTGGCACAATTGAGTAGCTTTGTGCAAAGCGACTTGCCCTTTTTAGCCGAGGAACGCCAAGATAGAATAACCTTCTTACGCTCTTCATTGGATGATTATACTGTTGGCCTTGAAGAGAAGTTACGCCGTGTTTTTGAAGCCTTACAAGTGGAAAGTGACTATGCCAAATCCCATGAAATCACCAGCGAAACCATTGACACCGCCACAGGAAAACATGCGGTGAAAATATTGCGCCTTGGACGGGTAGCGCTTTTTGCCTTGTCCTCCGACGGTACACAAGGCTGGCAATACACCACGGCAGGCTATGTGCCCCTAGCAGAACAATACCTTGAAGGACTTCAAACACTTATGCAGGAAAATGTACAAACTCTACCTGCACTTCCATTTAAGGGGGCACAATAATGAATATTTTTAATAAAAAAACCTTGAACATATTTTGGGGTATACTGTGCGCTTTATGCCTTATGGGCATACCTTGCAATGTTTATGCAGCCGAGGCAGCTCCAAAAAATTTAAGTCAAGTACAGCAAGAAGCGGCAAATAATCAACAGAAAACACAACAAGAACTAGACGCTGTGAGTCAAAAAATAGCACAAGAAAGGCAAGCCCTACGTGCTGAACACGCCCGCGTTGCCGCCGCTGTCCAAGCCCAAAAAAGTCAAGCGGAAGCATTGCAATTGGAGTTTGAAGCCCTCAAAGAGGAAGAAAATCAGCTGGAAGAAGTGCTAAAAGACAAGCAAAGCATGATGAGCAGTATTCAAAGCACCATCAGCAATAACGCCAATTTATTTGTCCAAGGGGCACCCAGCTATGTGGCGGCAAGCCTAACGGAAGAACAAAAGGCTCTTTTCAAAAACCTTGTGGGCACAAAAGATTTTCCAAAGCTCAGCTCTATTCACGAATTGCTGACTATGGGGCAAATGGGCATTAGTAAAAGCCATATTATCACTCACGTGGATGAAAAAATATTTGTACGTGGCGGTAAGGAAATTGACGCCAAGGTCTTGCATCTTGGTGCCTTCCAAAGTTTTTATCAAGATGCGCAGGGGGTAGGTTTTGCACTCAAAACGCAACTACTCCAGCCTTTAGAAATTGCTCCCTATGTGCCCAGCAATACAGAGCAAACTCACATTATTAACGCTTTTAACGGGAACTATGTGCTACCCGTGGACATCAGTGGCGGTAAATTACTAATGAATCCACCCAAAAAGCACTCCTTACTCTCTTCCATTGAAGAAAGCGGTATTTTCGGCTGGTGCATTTTACTTATTGGCTTTTTAGGAACTCTTTTAATTATTGAGCGTGCGTTTTTCTTAGCTCGTATCAAACTTAATGGTAAAGAAGTAGCACAGCATGTTGTGGACAAAAACTTCAGCGCAGACGATCTACAAGCAAGTCCTTTTGGGCGTGTCCTTGGACACATGCTCTACGGATATCAAGCTGTAGATGTAAAACAAGATTCTTCTGCTAAAGAAGCCATAGTAACGGCTCATGATTCACAAGTATTTGAAAGGCGTGCTGAAGAATCTATGCTCAAGGAACTCCCCCCTTTGGAAAGATTTCTCCATACCATCCGCATTTTTGCTGCCGTAGCACCGCTTTTGGGCTTGCTTGGCACAGTGTCCGGTATTGTGAAGACATTTAGAGTCATTACGGCACATGGCAGTAGTGATCCACAAATTCTTTCCGGCGGCATTTCAGAGGCATTGCTCACCACAGAAATGGGCTTGCTTGTGGCCATTCCCCTACTTTTGGCGCATCATTTCTTAAGCCGCCGCATCAGCAATATTATGCTCGATATGGAGCTTGCCAGTACAACGCTTATTCGGCACTTGGTAAAAGCATAAAAGCTAGGAATTATTATGATTGAAAGCGGATTTTTTGCAACACTATGGCGGGACTTACATGCTTTATACTCTACGTCCGTGCTTATTACTGTGCTGACCCTTCTCTCTTTATGGGCATGGAAGCTTATCTTTGATGTATGGATGCAAATACAATCCTCAGAAGTAAAACACGGCGCTTTTTTTCAAAAATACGAAATTTTTTGTCAAAAAATCGTCCAAGAAAACTTGAATAAAAAGCTGGAAAATAAAATGCTTCACACAGAAGCCAAAAGCATTTTGCGTAGCTTCAAACAAAAAGTGAACACCATTTTATTACTCTCTTCCTTGGCACCTTTTTTGGGGTTGCTAGGTACGGTGCAAGGTATGATTCACACCTTTACCGTGCTTGCCAGTGCAAAAACAGTCAACAGTGCAAATCTCACCAGCGGCATATCGGAAGCTTTGCTTACTACTGAGTGCGGCTTGCTGGTAGCTATTCCCACCTTGCTTGTGGGAGGCATTTTACACAGAAAAACACAAAAAATTGAAGACCGATTGCGCATTATTGCTGTGCATTCCAGCGAAAATACAGGAGAACATTATGAAATGGCGTGAGAGAACTTCCGCAGCCGGCACCAATGATATTGATTTAACACCGCTCATTGATATGGTCTTTATTTTGCTTATATTTTTCATTGTGTCTACAAGCTTTATTAAAGAATCAGGCATAGTTGTGGAGCGTCCTTCAGCAAGCACCGGTGAGCAGCAAACCTTCCAAGTGGTCGTTGGCATTGATAAAAACAATGTCATTTGGCTTGAAGGGAAAACCATTGATGTGCGCACACTGACCTCTCGTATGCAGCAGTTTAAATCAGAAAATGAAAAACTTGCGGTCATTGTCACCGCTGACACTGCCACCAATGCAGGGTTGCTTATAAAGGTGTTGGATATGTGCCGCCTTGGTGGGGTGCAAGATATTAGTGTAGCTACCAAGGATGTATAAACTTAGACGCTTGAATTAGGGATGCCAGCTTCGTCAGATTTGTTTTTTACTCCGGTCATGTATGTCTGTCCGAAAAAAACTTTGCCATCCTCGCATTGCCCCCTTTTTGAAGCGTCTACGCAAGCATGGATTACTCAAGTTGAAAAAACGAATAAAAGCACCAAAAAAACAATAAAACATTAAACAGTATGCACATTTTAACATATACTTTAGCGGATTAACAATGACAGGAATAATTATGCATGTAGACAGAAAACGTATAGCTTCTTTTGCAGGCGCCTTGGGTGTCACGGCGTTTTTATTTCTTTTTCTTATTTTTTTGGACTCCATTTTTTATAAACCTTTGGAAGAACCCGCACGCAAAGGCTCTATAAAACTATCGCAGCTCAAAGACGCTCCGCCACAAGAAAAGCAAGACCAAAGCGAGGAAAAACTTCCCGAAGTGGCAGAACTCAAACCTATGGAACCTGTGGAAACGCCCATGGAAGCACCACCGGTGGAGATAAGCATGCCCAGTGTCCCCATGGATTTTACGCCGCACATTACGGGCACAATTCCCTTAGCTGGCATGCCTTCTATGGCAGCACCCACACAAAAACAAGCCGCCCCATCACCGCCAAAGGTCGCTGCCCAAGCACCTAAAGCCGCAGCCCCCAGTGGCGGAGCTTTGACCCTTGGTGAAGTGGACGAATTACCTCGGCCCATCTATGCGCCGCCCCCTCCCTACCCGTCCAGCGTCAAAAGGCGGCAAAATGTGACCGTACGGGTGCGGGTACTCCTTGGAGAAAATGGGCGTGTGATGCGAGTAACGCCTGTGGGGGTTAGAGCCGAACACCGACCTTTCTTAGAGGAAGTAAGAAAAAGCGTCATGCGTTGGCAATTTTCACCATGCAAAAAAGCCGGTAAGGCCGTACAGTGCGTTGCCGAACAACCCTTTGTCTTTACACCTAGGTAGTCCTTATGCAAAAAAGTAAGCACCTTTTATTAAATATCTTTTTGTGGAGTTTTTTGCTATACACACCCTTGGCATATGCTGCGCAAGTGTCACAAGCAGAATTTACAACCTTTACTGAAGCTAAAAAACTTTTAGATGCAAAAAAATACAGCGCCGCCGCAACGGTGCTCGCAAAATACTTTCAGCAAGGCGGAAGAAAACATAGTTATGGCTATGACTTATACTCTGCTGTACTACTCGCAACCAAACAATACAGCACCGCCATAAAAATCTTAGAGGCAGGCACTAAGACCTACCCTAACAATGCATCTTTATTGCAAAAATTAGGCATGGCTTATTATCATAGCGGACAAAAAACGCAAGCAGCACAAATTTTTCAACGAGCTTATGGTGCTGCGGACAAGAACAAACCAGAACTAGCCTATATGGCAGCACATTTTTTTGTGGATGCCAAACAATACAAGCTGGCTATCGGACTTTTAAAACCCATTATCGCTTTAAAAAGTGCGAAACCTGTATGGTATCAAGTCTTGGCCCAAGCCTATGTGGGCGCTGGAGATGCGCATAATGCAGCCATAACCATTGAGCAAGGCCTCGCTCGCTTTGGTAATAGTGCGCAAATGTGGCGTTTACTGGCCTACATGTACTATAAGCAAAGGAAATTGGATAAGGCTGCCGCCGCCTATGAAGTGGCTTATGCGCTTAAACCCGCCTCTGCCAATGAACTACAGCAATTAGCATTTTTATATTATTCTATCTATGCGCCATATTCGGGTAAAAGATTACAAAAAACAGACGCTCTTTCGCCGCAAGTGTTAGATGCCATGAGCTTTTCTTTTGCACAAATAGGAGACCTTAACACCGCAGCTGAAGCCGCACAAAAGGCTGTACAAAAAGCACCCAGCGCCGAAAGACAATTTCGCCTTGCTTCCATTTTACGACGTAAAAAAGATACCTCTGCCCCACAAATGTTTCGTGCACTCGCAAAACAAGGGGGAAAATATGGAGAAAGAGCGCAATGGGCATTGATTGAAATAGCCTGGGAACAAGGACAATGGAAGAGTCTACATCAGAAACTACAAAGCCTGCTAGCCTCAAATGGGGAATTTGCCGGTAGAGCGGAGCAGCTTTTGCCCATTATAGAACAAATTATTAACAAAGAACTCACATCCTATGCCCAAAATAGTGATAAAGAAAAACCATAAACACAGAAAGGGAGTGTCATGTTAAAGCAAGTAAGTATCTTAGCCACAGTATTTTTGTGCCTATTTCAATCGGTAAGTTTTGCTAAAAGTACAAATAGTTATTGGCTCGATGGCAAGTGGCCTCACGAAAAAAGCACGCTGCCAAAGCATGATGAAGCCTACTATGGACGACTGGACAATGGTTTTCGCTATATTATTCAGCCGAATAGCAACCCCAAGGACAGGGTTTCTGTGCAATTGCTTGTGCAAGTGGGCTCTCTTATGGAAAATGACCAAGAAAGAGGCATTGCACACTTTTTGGAACACCTTGCTTATAATGGGAGCAAGAATTTTCCTGCGGGCAAGCTTATTCCTTTCTTTCAAAGCAATGGTATGACTTTTGGCAAGGATGTTAATGCTTACACATCTCTCAGAGAAACAGTATATAAACTCAATTTGCTTAATAAAACATCGTCCATTAAAGACGGCCTTGTTTTCATGCGGGACGTGGCTGACGGTATTTTAATTGATACCAAGGAAGTAGAAGCTGAACGCGGCGTCATTATTTCAGAAAAAAACGCCCGAGACTCTGAACAATATCGTGTGCGTAAACGCCTGCGTCATTTTTTTTATAAGGACACAGAATTTCAATATGATACCATTGGCGAAGAACAAATTATTAAGACTGTCTCCCCAAAAACTATTAAAGCTTTTTATGACGCTTGGTATCGCCCTGAAAATATGATTTTAATGGTTGTGGGCAGCATTGATCCCCAAGAAATTAAAAAACTCATACAAGAAAAATTTGCGGATTTACAAGCAAGAGCCGCAAAACGTGAAGTTTTCCCCTTTAAGGACAAAGTGTTAAAGGGCATTCACACCTATTATGACAAGTATGAAAGCGAAGCCACCACAGTACAGATTAAAGCACAAGGGAGCCTTCGCTGGAGCAATGATTCCTTACAAGTGCAACAAGAAATGCTCAATGCAGCCATGGCTAATAACATTATCTCCACACGCTTACGCACAATGATTTCTGAGGGCAAAGCACCCTTCTTAAAGGCCGCTGCAAATTTTAGCGATGCCTTTGGCTTTTTCCCCACGGCAAACATATTTGCCACCACAGAAGCCGACTCTTGGCAGCTAAGCTTGGAACAACTACAAAACACGCTTCTTGTAGCCTTAAAGTACGGCTTCCTTGAGGAAGAAGTGCAAGATGTTAAAAAAATCTTTCTGCGCAGCTTTGAACGCAAAATGAATTTAGCCAGCCAAGAAGAAAACGATACCATTATTAAAAGTATGATTGGCTGTTTTATGGCGGACAGAGTGTATCAATCATGGCCACAAACCTTTAGCATGGTAAAGGATATGATTGAAAAAACCACCGCAAAAACCTTGCTGACAACACTACGTAGCATATGGGAGGTGGACAATAGAATAGTTTCCGTCGTGGGTAATGCAGATATTAAAGATGCTACAACAACCTTGGCACAGCTTTGGGATACTGGTCTAAAAAAAGAATTACAGCCGGTGCAAGCGGCAAAAAGTGCGCCCTATCCCTATGTTGCCATGCCCAAGGGTGGTAGCACAGTAAAGACACAAAACGCAGTAGCTATTCCCAACACAGAACTCACTTATCACGAAGTTACCTTTAAAAATGGTCTTGTATTACGTATGATTCCTACTCCTTTTTCCGAGGGCAAAACTTCCTTGCAACTGGCTCTTGGCAGTGGCACCGATGCCATCACCGATGCCGATTTTGTACAGGCAAAAGTTGCGCAAGCCACTGACAGCCAGTCAGGCTTTGGTAATCTTAACATGAATGATGTCCGTCGTTTAATGGGGGCGGAAGGTATTTCGGTAAAAACACAGCTTACACAGGAGTATTTAGCTCTTTCCAGTGACTTCGAAAGTAAGAATTTGGCTAAAAACCTCGAAGCTTTATGGACACAATATAAAGACCCGTCCATTAATGCCCAAGATAGAAACTTAACCTTGCGTAACTTTGGCATTGCCGACGCCAAGCGCGGCAAAGACTTAAACTCTGCCATGCAACTTGCCGGATTACAACTCTTCTGGAAAGAAAGCTTGCGTAATGCCCCCATTACTCAAGATATGGCAACAAAATTTACCTTAGAAACTTTGCAAAAAACTTTGCAAAAACTTTATGCCAATGCCGGAGCACCGGTGCTCAATATGGTAGGGGATATGGATGTCAACGCTGCCATAAAACTTGTGGGAAAGAGCTTTGGCGCAGATGAAGTATCTTGGCCTCATTTAGAAAAAGCCCCATATGAAATTGACTATGCCTTTGCCTCAGCAGGAAAAAAAGAAGAACATATTGAGGTAGTTTCCCCTGTAAATCAGGCCGCTATACGCTTAGGCTTTTATAGACCGCTAGATGATGTCTTAGACCGTAAAACGCTCCTCACACGACGCCTTGTATCTTCTCTTTTGGGAGATGTCATGCGCAAAGCCATTCGTGAAAAGTTTGGCGCTTCATACTCACCTCGTGTCATGTATTGGGCGAGCGACAACAATGGATATGGCATGTATCTTGTTAATATTACAACGCAACACGAAAACTTTGAACAAATGCGTACAGAAGTGAGCAAACTTGTGACACAATTTGCAGCAAAGGGCGTTGATGCCAAAACCCTTATGCGCATGAAAAAGCCCATGCTTGGTTCTTGGATGCAAAGCGCTAAGCAAAATAAAGTTTATACGAGTTTATTATCGCTTATGGTGCGCAAAGACCGCCCTTATCTGCAATGGCATGGAGATTTTGTGTCCATGGTAAAATCCATTAGCCTTGAAGAAATCAATGCTGAAATTACACAGGCCTTTGGCACAAACAATAAAGCCATGCTTACGGGTGTCACCGTAGAGAAAAAACAATAAGCAGAGGCAGTGTATGGAAAATATAATCTCTTGCCAAAATATACGACACACCTATGCACAAAAAGAAGTTCTTTGCGGCTTATCTTTTGACGTGGCACGGGGCGGCGTATTTGGCTTGCTTGGTAAAAATGGGGCAGGAAAAAGCACCACCATTAACTTGCTCATGGGCTTTTTACGCCCAACGTCAGGTATATGCACTGTTTTTGGGCAACAAAGTCATACATTACCCCCACATATGCGTACACGCATCGGTCTTTTGCATGAGAACTTCATCCAATATGATTTTATGAGCATTGCCGAGCTTGAACGATATTACGCTGCTTTTTATCCCAAATGGGATAGGGACATCTTTTTTGCGCTTATTGATAAGCTTGCCGTGCCCTATAATCGCCGCCTTTCTCGTATGTCCTGCGGGCAACGCTCACAGGTGGTGCTGGGGCTTATTATGGCGCAAAAGCCAGAACTGATGATTTTGGATGACTACAGCATGGGGCTTGATGTGGGCTATCGCCGTCTATTCATAGACTTTTTGCGTGAATATGTTGCAAAGTATAAAACAACTGTCCTTTTAACTTCGCATGTAGTGCAAGAGCTTGATAATATAATTGATAATATGATTGTATTGCAAAAGGGCAAAGTGCTTGTGTCAAGCAGCAAGCAAGCCTTCATGGAGAGCTTTTTTTGCTACACCTTTGAAAGAAGCCCGCAAGCAGAAGCGCTCTCTGTTGGGCAAGAAATACATGCCGTGGAGCACCTTGGGCAGCAAAGTAGCATATTCAGCTTTTTACCCAGTGACACTATAAAGGATTTCTTAACACGCCATGCTGTTCCTCATGCACAATTTCAAACCATACCCATCTCCTTTGAAGATGCTTTTGTGGGTTTAACCGGAAAATATTAGGATACGTTTATGCATACACCATATAAAGCTTTATTCCAAAAAGAATGGATTAAATTACGCCATATCCTTTGGATTGTACCTATTTTTTTTATATATGCCACGGCAGATACCTATTTTACGCTCAATACCATCGAACGCGTACACGAAGCCTTTGGTTTATGGACCACTCTTGTTTCCAAAGAGCCGCCTTTTTTTGACGGATTTCAATATATTGTTTTCTTAGGATTTATCATAGGTTTTTTCCAAATGTGGCCAGAAAGCCAAGGAAAGCATTTACGCCTCTTGTTTCATATGCCACTACCGCCAGAACGCATGGTGGCCTTTATGCTCATGTGTGGGCTTGGCCTTATGGTCACCATAAATGCACTGGCGGTGCTCTTACTCATAAGCACACTTACAGCCTTTAATTTACCGTGGGAAATTACTTCTGCAGTGCTCTATGCCTTTGCGCCTTTTGCTATTTTAAGCATTATTTCCTATATTAGCGTTTTTGCCTTTTGTGGCAGTAAAAAACTAGGTTTACAAGGCTTGGTTATTGTGAGCACCCTTATTTTCTATTCACTACTATGGGGTATTTCCGGCTATAATGCGTGGCGAGAAACATTGTCCTGTTATATTTTATTGGCCTCCACCTTTGTGTTTGTGTGCTTTTTTACTTTTTTACAAAGCATGGGACAGCCCACTAAAAACCCGCTTTTTAACTATAGTCGCATGGTGAGTTTGTGCCTTTTTGCCATCTTGTTCAGCGCCGTTTTACCTGGACAGTATT
>CAYJHS010000032.1:0-2885 GCA_964369815.1 uncultured Desulfovibrionaceae bacterium | reverse complement strand
TCTACATGCCCAAGAGCACCTCTCAGCGTCTTTACTATCGCCCCGTGCATAAGCAATTTGTGCGCGATCAAACCTTTATTGATACCAGTAGATTACAGCCTAGCAAGACTGTGTACTCCCTAGAAGATGATCGCACCCTCAATAAAAAAGAACTTGCCCTTGCACTGCCCACCATGCATGCAGAAAATCTCCTAAAGTGGAACATGTTTCCCAAAAAAATCGACGGGAAAGAATTAACATTGCAAGAAATTAAATATCAGTGGCACTACACCTCTTTCTCTCCTCGAACTATAGTTAAACCGCCTTTGCTCTTAGAAATGATGCTAGAAGCAAAGCCCAGCGGCGCCACCCTTGAAGCCCCTACGGATCTTTTTCGCATTGCGCATGATAAAAGGAGCATAGAGTTTTTGCGCCCGCAAGATGGTAGTGTAGATACAGCAAAAAGCGCTGCCTTCACCAAGGCTTTGCAAGATGCGGGTTTTGCCTTCCCCATCATGGCTTATGGTGGCAATCCTAATATTCGTAAATTATATGATGCCGGCTATATTTTTGCCGATGCCAAGGGAAATATTTTCCAATTGCAAATGGTTAATACTGTGCCCGTTTGCCATAAGGTTTCCGGAAAAGTAGAAGAAAAAATACGCTTTATCCTTGTTGAAGAAAATAGACGCGAGGAGTTTTTTGCCTATGTGATTACAGACAACAATGTCTATGCCGTGGCGCACAAACCCTTAGCTTTAGTGGCCTTACCTTTAAAGGATTTTGTTCTAGGCGAAAGTTATTTTTATTTTTGGGCTGATCCTTTGCAAAAAACCATTGTTCAGGGCTCTTATAAAAATAAAGAACAAGGTATGCTCGGCAGAGCCTTTGACCCAAACCTTACTTTGTTGCGCGAATATAACTTACCCATGCGCCAAGAAGATAAAGAAAAACTAGATTTCTACACCACCATAGCCTCTGCCCTATTTCCTTTACGCATAGTACAGCGAACGCCGGCAAGCATGTATCTTACTCTTGAAATGCAATGGACACAAAAACCACTGGTTACTGCCATAGCTAATATATTCTGTGTATTATTCTTAGCCTTTGCCGTGCGCCGCAAACCAAAAAGCATTTTTGACTTTGCTTTTGTAGGATTTTTTGGTGTGAGTGCTTTACTTATTCTTTGTGCAGAGTCATTTACCAAGCGCTGGCGTACAAATGCGGAGTAACGTATAAAGAGTAAAGTGCTAATGCATATTTAAAAATTAAGCACACATTAACTCCATCTCTTTATAGCGAAGGCATAGCTAAACTTTTTATCTTAAAAGTGTATAAAAAAGTATATTAGAAAATCCTAAAAATCCACAAAAACAAGAACAAAAAAATAACAACATCAGTGCTGAGGTATTTCTTCTGTTTTTTCAAATAAAAAGTGAAACATCGCCATGGGAAGATACTTAAAAACAACTTTGGGGAAATCACCACTATCCATCTTTAATGCAATTTCAATTGACAGCATAAGTTGTAGCTGGTACGAGTGAAATAATAGTTTTCAACCTTATATAATTAATACTTTTAGCATACTGTATAATAAAAAGTTTTTCTGCTAGCAACTCCCACAGTTTTACAGCGTAGATAGGAGTACTCATATGTTCTTATACCCTGAACACGTCCCCCCCGAGAATTTTTGTGCAAATATGTTAAAATATCTCCCTATTCCCGTAAGTTGCTGGACTAGTGAAGGTAAGCTCGTTTTTTGCTCAGACTCTTTTTTTAAGCTGTTTAATGTTCAAGATATAGACGAATTCCTCCTAAAAAGAGCTGATTTTTCTCCAGCTTTGCAGCCTTGCGGGGGAAAATCAAACACGCTGGAAATGCAATACTTACAACAGGCGCTTAATGATGGATCCTGCAATTTCCTTTGGACACATATTAATGATATGGGTGAAGCGTATCTAGTGGAATATAGCTTGGTGCGTATGACTCATGAAGGGCAAGATGTTGTCATCTCATGCCATACAAACCTACAAAATGCTTTTAACAGCCTACAAGATAAGGTCAAAATACAAGGACGCTTTGAAGCAATCCTTGATGCCGCCCCCATGTGCATCAGCATTTGGAGCAAGGATGATGAAGTGCTTGATTGTAATTTAGCTACCCTTGCGTTGTTTAACTTTCCTGACAAGGACAGTTTTAAGCAAAATGCCCCTAAAATTAACCCACTTTATCAACCTAATGGAAGGAACTCAAAAGAGCTTGCCCTTGAATATTTTGAAAAGACTTTTGCAGAAGGACAATGCCATTTCGAATGGGAGTTTGTTTCCCTTGAAGGAGAAAAAATCCCTGCAGACGTTATTCTGACCAAAGTAAAGCTTGGTGATGAAGATGTGGTCATAGAATACACAAGGGATTTACGGCATATTAAACAGACGGAATCCATAGCACAAGAAGCCGAAGAGCGCATGCGCATCATGTTTGACTCCATGCCTTTAGGGGCAAATTTCTGGAGTGAGAACTTTAAGCATATTGATTGCAATATGACTTCGGCCACACTTTTTGGGCTTAATAGTAAGCAAGAGTATCTTGAACGATTTATGGAGCTCTCCCCCGAAATACAACCTGACGGGAGAAAAACCTTTGACTGCATGGTCGACTATATGAGCAAAGCCTTTGAGCATGGGCATTGTCGCTTTGAGTGGATGCACCAAGGGCTTGATGGAGAACCCATACCCACAGAAATCACACTCATTAGAGTACTTTTCCAAAATAAATACCATGTCATGGGCTATACAAGAGATTTGCGTGAATTTAAGGCTATGGAGAAAAAAGCTTCTTATGCTGAAGAACTCAATGCCCTTATAGCCGAAAACATCCCTCTAAGTTTCATGTTTTGGAACAAAGAA
>CAYJHS010000031.1:4820-16598 GCA_964369815.1 uncultured Desulfovibrionaceae bacterium | reverse complement strand
GGGTAACATCCCCTTCAGATTCCTTGGCATTGATGACATTGTCTTCGGTGACACTGTCTACAGTGATTGAAGCAGAAATGTCTGTATCTACTTCATAACCTTGAACTGTGCTAGCGGTAGTAGTATTGCCGGCTTTGTCGGAAGTGGTGACGGAGGCAGTAATGCTGGAATTTTCTGCAAGCTCACTGCCGGGCACAGAAATACTAAATTCGCCATTGCCATCTACCTGTCCAGAATAATTTTGCCCATTGAGGGTCAAAGTGACCCAGTCGCCAGCTTTTACATCGCCGCCAACTTTTCCTGTGACTTCTACAAATGCGTTAGATTCTGCGGCATTAATAACATTGTCAGGGGTGATGGAGTCAATGGTAATGGAGGCCGTAGGCGGAGTGGTGTCCACAATTACGGAGGTGGTGTCTTTACCTATTTGCCCATCGGGAGTGGTCACAGTGGCCTCAAGGTTTAGCTCTCCATCGGTAGAGGCGTCTACCCAAACATCTATGCCATTTTCAAGCATACCTTCGGTGACAGGCCCTTTGAAGATGACTTCGCCATCTTTTTCAATGACAATTTCGTCACCCTCTTCGACGCCTTCTTGTAAGGTTACTTCTACTTGCACTTGATTGCCGTTTGAGCCGCCAAGTTCATTTTTGGAGATAACTCCATCTCCGTTATCTTTAACGGTAATTTCAATCTTGGGGGCTAGGGCGTCTATGTTGTGGTCTGTATCGCCTTCTTCTTCCGACTGTTCGGTTTGCGCTAATGTTTCTGTGTTTCTTGCAGCAATAGTTGCATTGGTGTTGATGGTGTTTTGTGCTTCGCTTAGCTCCGCAATGCTTGCTGTATAGGCCTGATCAAGACTGCCTAAGCTGTCCAAGCCTCCTTGCAAAGACACATTGACGTTGTCAACGCCGGTGCTACCCTGCATTAATTGTGTGGCGTTCACACCGGCTGCGGGCATAAGGTCTTCACTTAAAGCTGCAAAAAAATCTGCGCCGGAAACTTCTGTGCCTTCAATAAAGAAGTTTGGCATACTGTCTTGGCTATACGCCGTGTAAAAGTCCACCATGGTTACTTGTGAACCATCTTCGAAGCTCCATACCAAATTGTCGCCATCACGAGAGATGGTGGCATCGGCTACATCGAAATCTAAAACAATGCTATCGCCAGCTTGTGGGGTTATGTTTTGGGTTGCACCAGCCGTAGTCTTTTTGAGATTAATTTGAGCCATAAAATTTTCCTCTTTTTACGTGAGAGCGCATAGCAAAGCGTTTACTTCACGGTAAAATAATAAACAACGTACAAAAGTATGATAAAAGGGGAAAGGAGGCGTTACATGATGCTTGTGTAACGACGAGGATATATCCTCAGGTACTAAGACCTACAAATTTCTTTAAGAACTTGGTTCTGTTATAAAATTTGTTTAATGTAAGGAGTGCGTAACATAGAACTCACACGCCCAGGGGCGTAATGGCTAGATATGCCTCTTAGTTCCAGTTGTCAACCTTTCCCATAATATATTTTTGGCATTTTGCAAAAAAAATGCCAAAAGGCTGTATATCTCTTTGTAAAAACGTAATATATTTTTTTACTTATAGCAATAAAAAGTATGAAATCAGAATGTTATAAATTCTTTATAGACTTTTTCTATACTTTTGCTTGATGCTTATATCTATTGCCTCAATTCAAAAAAATACCTCTCAGTGAACAAATTTCCCTTTTTATGGGTCTTGCAAAAACGCTGGTGTCAATTTCATGGGTGAGCCTTTTTATATTTGTGCACAGTTTGCTCAAGTTAACCTTTTTAACATGCTACTACATACGAATAGTTTTTAAAGTATACACTGTTATACTTTTCTTTGGTAGAGTATAAAAACACCATTGGTATTGATGCTGAGTAAAGGAAGTCGTCATATAAAGTATTTTTTAGAAAATTTCTCATAGAGGGCTTTTATATTGCTAATTTGCGCTGTACAAAGGCTTTTTTCTATGCTAGCCAAATTAATCAATCGTTATGTATATCCACATTGATTTGTGGTCTTTTTTGATATTGTATATAGTTTTCACAATTGGATGTTCTTTGTTTATAGCTTAAAGGCTCGTATTGAATCATGAAAGAATCTTGCACACATAAAAATATCCCCCCCATTAGCGAAGAAGCATATAATGCTCTTGCGGCTGAGCTTGAGGCCACCCGTAAAAAATTGGATTTTATGGAGGCCTTGGTTGATAACGTTCCTTTGCCCATTTTTTCTAAGGATGAAGAGGGCAGAATGTGTACCGTGAATAAGGCTTATGAAAAATTTTTTCAGATAGATAAGGCAGAAATTATTGGTAAGACTATTTACGATCTGAGCTGCTTCTCTAAAGAAGAACAAAATCATTATCACTCTGACGCCTTGCACACGGCAAAAAATCTTGAATATGTCTTTTGTGAAAGAGAGTATAAAACTCCTTCAAAGCAAATCCCTACGCTCTTTTGGAGTCAAGGCTTTGTCTTGCCACATTCGGGTGATAAGGGGCTTGTGTCCGTCATTGTGGACATAACTCACCAAAAAACACTGGAGTCTGCCTTAGCGCAAAAAGTTGAAGAGCTACACAGCACACAACAAAACATGCAAATCACCAAAGAACGCATGCAACTCATGCTGGATAAGATGCCTTTAGCAGCGCAAATTTGGTCAGTGGATATGCAATTACTGGACACCAGCCTTGAGGCTGTACGTCTTTTTGAGTTTAGCGACAAAGACGTTTATTTGAAGAATCATTTACATATTCATCCAGAATATCAACCTGATGGTCGCAAGAGCGAAGAATATCTTCAAGAGCACATGCTGAAAACATTGGAGCAGGGGAGCGCCCGTTTTGAGTGGGTACATATTGACCAAGCTAATAACCCCGTTCCCATAGACATCACAGCCGTACGTTCCTCTTTGTATGGAGAAACGGTTGTCTTGGCATTTTTGCGTGATTTACGAGAGCACTATGCCAATTTAGAAAAATTACGCGAAGCCGATGCCTATGCCAAACTTATGCTAGATTCCTGCCCCCTCGGCGCAGTTACTTGGGACACGAACTTAAATGTGGTGCATTGCAATAAGGCCATGGCTCTGGTGTCTGGCTTGACTCAACCAGAGGAGTTTGTAGAGCATTTTTATAAATTAGTACCAGAATATCAACCTGATGGCACTCTTTCTGTAGAGAGAATTCAAGGAATGCTAAAAGAGGTTGTCTCACAAGGCTTTGCACAAACATATTGGGTGGGAAATAATATACAGGGCGCAGATGTTCCTTGTGCCATAATATATTTTATCAATAAATATCTTTTAGAGGATATGGTGGTGGCCTATGTGGAGGATTTGCGAGAATCTATAGCGCAAAAAGAAAAACTCCAACTGGCAGAGCAACGCACAACTGCTATTTTGAGTGGTATACCGCTTGGCATTAACCTTCTTACGCCAAATCTCACTTTGGTAGACTGCAATGACGTTGCCGTAAAAATGGGTGGGCATGCCGATAAAGATGCCTATCTGGCAGATTTTATGAATATTTTACCGCCAATGCAACCAGACGGACGAGATTCATTGACTTTTATCAATGATGCGTTTTTGCAAGCGCAAAATGAGTGGCAAGGGACTTGTGAAGCCATAGTTTTGGATGTGCATAGAAATGAATACTCTATCGAAGTGACAATGGTCAGTGCCCATGTGGAGCATGAAGATTTATATATTGCGTATGTACGTGATTTGCGCGAAACAAAGCGTATGCTACAAGAAATTGAGCTCTCCCGAGAAGCAGCCGAACACAGCGCAAAAGCCAAAAGTGAGTTTCTTGCTCATATGAGTCATGAAATTCGCACCCCTATGAACGGTGTCCTTGGCCTATTACACTTACTTAATTGTACTGCGCTGCAAGAAGAGCAAAAAAACTACGTAGACAAAACGCTCTATTCTGCCAACAACTTATTGCGCATTATTAATGATATTTTAGATTTTTCAAAAATCGAAGCCGGTAAGCTTGAAATGGAAGCTACGCCTTTTAATATTGGTCAAATTTGTCGAGAAGTGAGAGATTTATATGCCGCTTCTTTACAAGAAAAAGGGCTACAATTTATCGTATCTACCGATGATTTTGAGGCAGAACACCTTCTTGGTGACTCCTTGCGTTTGCGTCAAATTCTTTTAAATCTCGTGAGCAACGCCATTAAATTTACCCAAGAAGGTAGCGTACAGCTGAGCGTAAAAGCGCAAAAGCGCACAGAAAGCAATGTCCAATGCTTGTTTACCGTGTGTGATACCGGTATTGGCATGAATAAAAGCCAAATGGAAAATCTTTTTTCCGCTTTTTCACAAGCAGACAGTTCTGTTACGCGTAAATATGGCGGCACTGGCCTTGGTCTTGCCATTTCACGTAACCTTGCACGGATAATGCAAGGGGATATATGGGTGGAAAGTGAAGAAGGTAAAGGTACGTGCTTTTATTTTACGGCAACTTTTGAGTTGTGCGCTGATCATAGTTTCCTTGAGGATAACTTGGGCCTTGGCGCAGAAAATGTGCTGGGCGTAGGACATCTTTTGCTTGTAGAAGATAACGAAATTAATCAGCTTATCGCCGAGGAAATGCTACAGAGTGTGGGCTACACACTAGACATTGCTAACAATGGTCAAGAGGCCTTGGACATGCTACAAGAAAAGCACTACGATCTTGTGCTTATGGACATTCAAATGCCCATTATGGATGGCTTAACTGCCACCAAGCGCATTCGTGAACAAGAAATATTTCAAGCTCTCCCCATTGTGGCTATGTCTGCGCATGCTATGGCAGGAGATAAAGAAATCAGCTTGGCTCATGGTATGAACGACCATCTCACAAAGCCTATTATACCGGAAATATTGTATAACACCTTGCAATATTGGTTGAGCGTAAAGCAGAGAAAATAATACGCATTAATATTTACTCACAGCTTCTTGCGCTAGCGCAATATGCTCTTGCATTTGCTTACAAAAATGCTCTTCCGAAAACTGTTGCGCGTGGGCATGAATGCGCTGTGCATTAAAGGTTGCTCGGTTTTTTTCAAAGGCTTCTATCGCTTCTCCAAGAGCTTGCGGGTTTTGGTCATAAAAGAAAAGTCCTGTCTCTCCTTCAATAACTGTTTCAGTAGCACCGCCTTTGCCATAAGCCAGTACAGGTGCGCCGCAACTCATGGCTTCTAAGGGTACAATACCAAAATCTTCTTCCCCTGGAAAGAGCAACGCCGCACAAGTATTGTAAAGTTCTTGTATTTTTGTAAGTTCCAAACGGCCTAGCAATTGTACATAGGCGCTACCTTGCTGTACTTCAATACGTTTTTCATAGTGCGCTTTCATGGCACCATCTCCCACAATAATAAGCTGTTTTTTTAGTGAGATACACGCATCAATAGCAATGTCTACTCTTTTGTAGTCTACCAACTGCCCCATGCATAAATAAAAATCTTTACGTTCTTGCGTAGATAAAGGAAAAAGAGCAGTGTCCACGGGCGGATGCACAACGCTCGCCTTACGCCGCCAGTGTTTTTGGATGCGCTTTGCCACTGTGCGAGCATTGGCCACAAAGTAGTCAACCCTGTGGGCAGAAATGACATCCCACGCACGTAAGTCTTTAAAAAAATATCGCATAGCAAGGCGTACCGGCCACGAAACACTTTGCAAATATTGCGGGTAAAAATCCCACAAATAGCGCATGGGGCTGTGACAATAACATACATGAGTAGCGTCGGCACGAGTAAGCACGCCTTTCGCTGGCCCAGATTCCGATGAAATAATTAAATCATAGTCTGTTAAATCCAGCTGTTCCAATGCCAGCGGCATAAGGGGTAAATATTTTTGATAATGCTTTTTTGCAAATGGCAACTTGCCAATGAAGGTGGTATAAATATTTTTTGACTGCAATAAGGGAGAGAGCTGGGTTTTGTCCACTACATGCGTATAAATATCTGCGTCAGGATACATACGGCAAAGAGCCTCAAGCACTTTTTCGCCGCCGCGCATCTGCACTAACCAATAATGCACAAGTGCCACTCGAGGAGAGGTTTTTTGTCCAGCATGTGAAGAATTATTTTGCATAATTATTACTTCCAAAAGGTACACAGTGGTTCTTGGCTTTCATGTACCGCTTTGAGAATTTCGTCCGCAGTTACACAGGCAACACCAACATGCTCAAGCACAAGACCCGCCGCATACGTAGCAATATAACAAGCCTCCACAAGGCCAACGCCGGCAGCTCTCGCCAAAGCAAGACAAGCAATAACAGTATCGCCTGCGCCAGTGACGTCAAACACTGCCTTGGCATGGGTGGCAATGTTCAACACCTGTCCATTTTCCAAAAAAAGCGCCATCCCGTCACTGCCCAAGGTCATAAGCAGTTCTTTACTCAGAAAATTTTGCATAATATGCGCACCAGCTTGCAAAACATCGTCACGATTCTCTAGTGACATATGCGTGAGCCCCGCCGCTTCACTGCGATTAGGAGTCATAAGTGACATGCCACCCATATGGCTATAGGCTATGGCGTTTTGCGGTTTAGGATCCACAAAAATCTGCGGCTTATGTGCAAGCTCTAGGCACGTCTTGTGGATGTGCTGAGCCAGTGGAGGAGTTAATAGCCCCTTAGCATAGTCAGAAATAAGCACAACGTCATGGCTAGGTAAAAGGGCGTCAAGTGCATGACACAATTGTGTATTTTCAGCTTCACTGGCTGGGAGGTAATCCTCCTTGTCGACACGTAACATTTGCTGATTTTGCGCCATGATACGAGTTTTTACCGTGGTAGTACGTTGCGCCGACTGGAAAATATGTGACGCAATATAGGACTCTTGCAAAAGACCAATGAGCGTTTGCCCATCCTTACCATTGCCACACAAACCTACCAAGGTCGGCAAACCCCCAAGTGCTCGAATGTTCCTCGCAACGTTAGCAGCACCACCAGGCATATTCTTTGGCTTACCCACATGCACCACCGGCACTGGCGCCTCAGGAGAAATACGCTTGGCATCACCCTGCAAATATACATCAAGCATGACATCGCCAAGGATGAGCACCTTCTTGCCGCGCAAAGCCTCAATGCTTTGGCAAAGCTTCGCCTTATCAAGAGAATATACACTGCTTTCCATTGTTCGTACTCCCTTTGTGAGTGGTGTTTATTGGGGGGAAACCTTTTGTGGTGGAACAAAAATTTCCCCCCCAGACCCCCCTTCCAAAAAACTTTCATTGCGATGATACCTGGTTGTTTAAAGGCACTTATTGCCGCAATGGAGTTTGAGGTTTAGCTTCATTGCGGCAATGCTTATTTTAAAGAATAAGATGTCATCGCATTGAAAGTTTTTTGCGGGGTGGGGGTTAGGGGGAAGGGAACTTTTTTTCAAAAAAGTTCCCTTCCCCCTGAAAAAATGTCCTCTCTCTAATTATTTAGGGCGGTCAGAGATGGCGGCGGTGAGCTCTGCTTGTGCTACGAGTTTTCCGTCCACGTAGGCTTTGCCGTCTAGTTTGCACAGTTGCATTTTCCAGCGTGGGTTTGAGCATTCAAGGTCGAGTCTATCGCCGGGGATAACTTGCTTACGAAATTTGACTTTTTCAAGGCCGGTAAAAAGAAAAATTTTGGAGCTTGTGTCTTCCATGTTAGCAACGCCTAAGAGGCCGCCTACTTGCGCGAGTGCTTCGAGGATGAGTACGCCGGGCATGATGGGTAATCCTGGGAAGTGTCCTTGGAAGAATGGTTCGTTATAGGTGACGTTTTTGTAGGCTTTGATGTGTGAGCCAGGTACAAGCTCCACCACTCTATCTACGAGCATAAAGGGGTAGCGGTGCGGTAAGATTGAAAGTATTTTTTGTAAGTCCATGGGGGTACCCTCCAAATAATACACCCTCTTCCCCTTCAAAGAGTGAGAGGAAGAGGGTGTAAAGAATGTTTGAAATGTGGTGTATTATTTCTTTTCGTCTTTTTTGGTTTCAGTTTTTGTAGCGCCTTCTTTCCAGAGTTTGTTAACTTGGGCTAAGACGTCAGGGGTAATGTTCATGTTTTGTTCGGCATAAAGTACACCGCCGGCGGTGATGTCTACCACGTAGTTAAGGCCTTTGGCTTGAGCTATGTCGTAAGCAGCTTTAAATACGAGGGTTACCATTTCTTGACGAATTTTTACTTCATCGGCTTCAACTTTACGAGCAAAGGTGTATTGTTGTTCGTCAAATTTACGCTTAAGTTTAACAAATTCCACTTGTTTTTTTTCAGTGGGTTTTTTTTGCAATGCTTCCATTTTCTTTTGTAAATCTTTGGCTTCAGCTTCTAATTTTTTCTTTTCGGCGCCGTATTTATCTTCCATTTTTTTCTTGGCGTCTTTAGCAGGATCGCTTTCTGTGGCGATAACTTGCATGTCAACAACACCGAGCTTAATTTCAGCAAGAGCAACGCTTGCTGTCATAAAGCACATTACAAAAGCCATTAATAACACTTTACGCATGGAAATCTCCTTCCCACTTAATTTACAGAATGTTAGAAAATATCCTTCACGTGGTGACAAAGAAGGAGAGGAGTTTAATAAACGATACACAGTACATAGTCAAGAAAAAGTCTAAAGGCAAGCACTAATCGACCTTTACATGTGGTTTTTGGGGTAGATACTTGCTTAGGGCTTTTCGTAGTTGGTTATTGTATTGTGTTTACCACAATAAATTTCAATGGTTGGGTGTAAATGCTATGAATTTTCATTTTTGTCAAGAAAATTTTGCATTTTTTCAACATATAAGTTCATAGTTAAGTGACGTTAAAATGCCTTGGCAAAGGTGGTGCCTTTTTTCTCTATTTGTGTTTTATAGCGTACGATACCTCGGCTAATGCCTTCGTCAATAGATTGGCGATAGTGTGTTTCTTTGAGCATATTGGCTTCATTTTTATGGGTGCAATAGCCTACCTCTACGAGCACAGCCGGCATGCTTGTACCGATAAGCACATGGAATGGGGCTGAACGGGTGCCACCGTCCTTGGTGTTAAATCCTTGGCCACGTACATAGGAGATGGTACTTTTTTGTATGGATGTAGCAAGGCCGGTGGACTCTTTGGTGCGTACATTAAGGAGCATATTGGTGAGCACATTTTGCAAATCTCCAAGTTTGCGATCGCTAAGAGCATTTTCACGCATGGCTACTTGTGACGCACGGCGACTTTTGGCAAAATCTAAATAGTATGTTTCAAAACCTTGGATGGAACCATCCGGAAAGGCATTCATATGTATGGATAAAAAAATGTCAGCGTTGCTGGTGTTGGCTTTTTGGGAGCGTACGCTTAGAGGGATAAAAGTATCACTTGTACGGCTATAAACTACGTTAAAGCCTTTACTTTGTAAGATGCTTCCCACTCTTTTACCAATGTCTAAGACTACATCTCTTTCTATTAGGTCATTGTGCGCTGTGCCTTGATCTTTGCCGCCATGCCCGATGTCGATAAAAACTGTACGCAAATTCAGGCCAAGTTGTGCGGCCATATTATCAAGTTTTGCATGACGCATGCGCTGGCTCAATTCCGCTGAGCTTGGATTTTTGGGCGTAGGTGCAATGGCAATGGCTCGCTTGGGCGCAGCGGCTTTTGCTGGTACAGGCTTGGGTGCGGCGGCTTTAGGTAAGCTCATGGCATAAGATTTTGGAAGTTTAGCCTTGGCTACAACTTGCACCTGCGGGGCTTTTTGTGCTTCTTTGATTGCGGTGTTGTTTTGTTGTGCAATAACCGTTTTGGGTACAGAGGCTTTAGGTGGAGAATTTTTTGGCGCAGGATTAGCTAAAGCTTTTAAGTGCTCCACAAGGCTTTGTTTTTCAGTAGCGTAAACAGGCACAGACGGGGGGTTTTCCTTAGCTTTTGCTTCTTGTTTCGCTTCTGCCTTAGGGGGGTCGGCTTTTTGTACAGGCTTTGGGGTGCTTGCTATTTTAGGTTTTGATCCTTGGATTTTTTGTAGCAAGGCCTGAGATTTTTTGTACATATCCCCTTTTGGGTAGAGTTTCATGCTCATGTGTAATAAGCGCAAAGCTTCTTGGGGTTTTTTCATCTCATGAGTGAGAATATTTGAGGCTTGTAAGAGCGCATCGTCGGCAAGCACACTGTGCTTGAAGGTGGCGGCAAGTTCTTTATAGCGAGTAATGGCAATGCCGTACAACTTTCGTGCGTCATTTAAATCATGGTTTTTTTTGGCTAAAGCAGCAGCATTTTCCAATGCCATGGCAGAGCGAAGCAAGGCCGCAGGGCGGTTTGCCCATTTTTTGTCTGCGCCGTAAATGGCATAAAAATCTTTGGCAACGGAAAGAAAGGCGTCTTGGTCAGTTTCTTGACTGGTGCGCATGGCGGCAAAGCGAGCTTTCGTCACTGCATAGCGATCCTTGGTGCTTTGCAAGACATGGCTTGATGAGGATTTTTTATTGTCCGAACTAGCGTTAGGATTATAAAAGGCAACCACCATACATAATAGAATAATGACAAAAATAATGGCAGGCCATAATTGGCGCCCAAGGGAGGGGCGTCGAATTTCTGGCGCAGCTTCTTCCACTTTAGGAGCGGGCTTTGGAGGTGTTTTTTTACGTGCAATTCTTACAGCCATACTTCTATCTCTTTGTTAATGTAGGATAAAATTTTTCTAGATTTTTTTAAGATTTTTTCTAAATCCTAGTATTGCTTATTTTTATTAAAAAATCAATGCACGTAATGTGCCAAGGAGGTAAAAGTCGCTGCTTTTGAGTGAGATGGTTCCCATTTGTAAACTTTTTTCCCAGCAACCCTTTTGAAAACCTTTCAGAAGAGAATGTTTAATAGACGTGTTTTGGGAAAAATGGAGGCGTGGGGAGAAGCAAACACCATTAACATTAAGGCTGACGTGGCAACCACGGCATCGTAACTTCAAATTTTTCTTTACAAAATTTTTGCTGCATTTTACTTTCTTGGGCGTCACTTTATTTACAGATGGTATACAAAGCGTTTTTATATTACGGTCTTTTCTTTGGATATCACTAACTAGGTGATAAAATATATTTTTTATGTAGTCATAAATTAAGGAGTTTTGTATGATTTTCAATATCGATAAAGAGACTATGCCCCGTGAGGACATTGAGGCTTTACAGCTTCGCCGCCTTCAAAACCTTTGCCGTCGTCTTCATGCTAATGTGCCTTTTTATCGTAAGCGTTTTGAAGAATTGAATATGACTCCTGCTGATGTCACCTCCTTGCGTGACCTTGCCCAGCTTCCTTTCACTGAAAAACAAGATATGCGTAACCATTATCCCTATGGGCTTTTTGCTGTGCCAAGGGAAAATATTGTGCGCATTCATGCCTCCAGCGGCACCACAGGCAAGGCCACTGTGGTGGGGTATACTAAGCGAGATCTTGAAAATTGGGCAGAAATGGCTGCTCGTAGTCTAGCTTGTACCGGTGCAACGGCGCAAGACTTTGTGCACGTAGCCTATGGCTATGGGCTCTTTACCGGTGGTTTGGGCTTACATTATGGGGTAGAGTGCCTTGGCGCAACGGCTGTGCCAGCTTCTGGTGGCGGCACCAAGCGTCAAGTGCAGCTCCTTAAGGATTTTGAATCCACCGTGCTTTGTTGTACTCCTTCCTATGCACTACATATGTGCGATGCCGCCGAAGAGCAGGGCGTAGATTTTCGTCATATGCCGCTGCGTATTGGTATTTTTGGTGCAGAGCCTTTGACAGAAACCATGCGTCACACCATCGACAACAAAATGGGTATTCATGCCTTAAATATTTATG
>CAYJHS010000031.1:0-4810 GCA_964369815.1 uncultured Desulfovibrionaceae bacterium | reverse complement strand
TTGAAGACCACTTCCTCACAGAAATTATTGATCCTGTTACCGGGCGCAACCTGCCTGAAGGCGAAACGGGCGAGCTGGTCATTACCACGCTTACCAAGGAAGGTATCCCACTTTTGCGTTATCGCACTCGTGACCTCACCACCCTAGATTACACCCCTTGCCGCTGCGGACGCACCCATGCTCGCATTGGGCGTATAACTGGGCGTAGCGACGATATGCTCATTATTCGAGGTGTAAACGTCTTCCCACAGCAAATCGAAGCTATCCTCTTGGAAAGTAAGGGGATTGCGCCGCATTATCAAATTCATGTGAGCCGTGAAAACAATTTGGATAGGGTAGAAATCCTCGTGGAAGTGGCGGATTTAGAATTTTCTGACGAAATCCGCAGACTGCAACAGACCGAAAAGAATATCCAAAAAACTATCAAAGAATTCTTAGGGGTATCCGTAAAAGTACGCCTTGTGGAGCCACGATACCTTGAGCGTAGCGAGGGCAAAGCCAAACGCATTTTTGATACTCGTGATAAAGATTAAAAAATAGATCATTTCTGGGGGAGAGGAGAGGAAGATTTTTGCTAGAGCCGAAAAGATTTCCTTCTTCTCTTCCCTAACCCCACCTCTCCCCTTTCAAAAAGCGCCTACCAGCAGGTAATATGCGCTCATAACACTAACAATATCGAGAATTTTGTGAACATAGGAAAATTGTTTGGCGTGGGCATAGGCTCAGGCGACCCCGAATATCTCACCCTTAAGGCAGTGAAAGCGTTACAAAGCGTGGACGTGATTTTTACCGTTATCTCCAAAAATGCCCAAAGTAGCGTGTCTCAAGCAGTGGTTGAGTCTGTTAATCCGCGGGGCGAAATACGTTTGCAGTCATTTAGCATGTCTAGAGATGCGGCAGTACGAGAAGCCAATGTGGCGGCCAATGCTCTTGAAATTATCCAAGCTTTGCAAGACGGTAAGGATTGTGCTTGCGCTACTTTGGGTGATGCCACTACCTACAGCACCTTTGGGTATATTCTTAAAATAGTTAAAGAAGCACTGCCAAATGTCGCAGTGGAAATTATACCCGGCATTACTAGTTTTGCCACCTTGTCATCTAAGGCCGGACAAGTGCTTGTGGAAAATCTAGATCAATTGCAAGTTATCCCTTGTTTTACTCCCGATATGTCGGAAAAACTTACTTTTCCTAAAAACTCTACCACTGTTCTTTTAAAAACCTATCGTCATCGCGAAGCTTTGTTTCAGCGCTTAGAGCGTGAAGATAATATTGCCATTATGTATGGTGAACACCTTGGTATAGAAGGAGAAGTTATCCTCACTGACCTTGCTGCCATCAAACAAAGACCGGACACCTATCTTTCCCTCATACTCGTGAAAAAAAAATAAGATGTGTATTGCCTTAGTGTAGCGTAAAGCTGGTAATTTCTGTGTTTATACCACACCAGCAGAAACAAAATGCTATATATGGCAAGGTTTTCCTTGTATAATATATTTAAAGCTCCCATGAAGCTATGACACAATGTAAGCGGTGTTGGTGTAGCTGACACTAGCCTTTAATACAGCCTCATGGGGGGCTGGCATTAAAGGGCAACTACTTCTCCCCACTTCAACTCCTCGCCGAACGCATAAAAAAATTTTACAAAATAAGTCTGAAGGCCTTGGCAAAGGTCAACTTTCGGCATATACCACTTGGAGCATAAAAATACATCATTTATGTGTGTTGCAAACCGTGGTAAATTAGCTAGAAAGTAGGTAGACAAAAACATGACAACATCTCAAACAAAAATCTTTCTTGTGTGTTTTTGTCTTTTGCTCTTGTACCTTTCGTGGGGTTCTGTCTACTTTGTGAACAAAATTCTTTTGGAATATTACCCCCCACTGAGCATAAACTCCTATCGCTTCATTCTTGCCGGCCTTATCATGCTTGCCTTTACTTATGTACGTAAGGAAAAGTCTCGCATAACTTGGATACACATCAAACATAGTGCTGTTATAAGCTTTTTTATGATACTTGTAGGGAGCGGTGCCTTATATACTGGACAACAGCTGGGTGTACCCTCTGGAGTGTGTTCTGTCCTGTATGCCACCGTGCCACTAGTATTTTTACTGAGTGATTGGCTTTTTTGGGGCGGGGATAAGCCTTCAAAATACCAGATGATTGGCCTTGTACTGGGACTTGGCGCCATGGCTGTCCTAAACATGCACCAACTGGTGTTCATTAAAACCTCCGCTTTTGGAGTGTTTTTTGTTATATTATCAGTGATTGGATGGGTATTTGGCTCGCATATGTCTAAGGTGTATCATGTAGGTGACAGTCTTTCCGTACCACGCTCTACAGGGCTAATGCTCCTGCTTGGTGGCATAGAAAGTCTTTTCCTTGCACTGTTCATGGGAGAACGGGTGAACTTTGCCTCTTTGCCCATAGAAGCGTATCTGTGGTGTATTTTTGGCGTCATGTCCAGCTCTATCATAGCGTATTCGGCCTATCTTTGGCTACTTTATAACACTCGAGCTGCCGTGGCTGTATCTTATGAATATGTTATTCCCATAGTGGCTATTCCCCTTGGGGTTGTATTTGCTGGCGAAAGTGTAGATTCCATCATGATTGCGGCATCTTTAGTGCTTGTGTTGTCAGTGTGCCTTATCGTCACTCACAGCAAAAGTTAAAATTTATATGTATGGAGGCTTTATGTGAGCTTGTACTACACAGGCTTGACATATTTTGTTTTAAAGCAACGAAATAACGTAACATTCAAAATTCTTTCAAAGGGGTAGTTACACCATGTCGCACCAGTCGGATATTGAAATTGCACAAGAAAGTACAATGACTCCTATTATGGACATTGTAAAAGAATTAAATTTAGACGAAAAATACATCGAGCAATATGGCAAATATAAAGCCAAAGTTGACCTGTCCATCCTCAAAGATCAGGCCAACAAGCCCGATGGGAAGCTTGTTCTTGTGACCGCTATCAGTCCCACTCCCGCAGGAGAAGGCAAAACTACCACTACCGTAGGTCTTGCAGACGGTTTGAAAAAAATCGGCAAAAATGTCGTTGTGGCCTTGCGTGAGCCTTCCCTTGGGCCGGTCTTTGGTATCAAGGGCGGCGCCGCTGGCGGTGGTTATGCGCAAGTTGTGCCCATGGAAGATATTAATCTGCACTTTACCGGTGATTTTAATGCTATTGGCGCCGCCAACAATATTCTCGCCCCTGCCATTGACAATCATATGCACCACGGTAATAGCCTGAACATTGATGCAACCCGCATCACATGGCGCCGTTGCATGGATATGAACGACCGTCAGTTACGTAATATCGTAGGTGGCCTTGGTGGTAAAATCAACGGCAGACCTCGTGAAGACGGTTTTGATATTACTGTTGCTTCAGAAATCATGGCTATTTTATGCCTGTCCACCAGCCTCTCCAACATGAAAGAGCGCATTGCCAGCATCATTATTGGCTATACCTTTGATAACAAGCCCGTCACCGCCGGCGACCTTAAAGTTCAAGGCGCCATGACCGCTCTGCTCAAAGACGCCCTTAAACCTAACCTTGTACAAACCTTAGAGCATACCCCTGCTTTCATTCACGGTGGCCCTTTTGCTAATATTGCTCATGGTTGTAACTCCATCATGGCTACCAGAATTGCTATGAAACTTGGCGATTACGCTATCACCGAAGCCGGCTTTGGCGCAGACCTTGGCGCAGAAAAATTCCTCGATATCAAGTGCCGTATGGCTGGCTTAAATCCTGCAGCTGTGGTCATCGTTGCCACTGTGCGTGCTCTTAAATCCCATGGCGGCGTTGCCAAAGCCGACCTTGGTCAAGAAAATGTCGCTGCCCTCGAAAAAGGCCTTCCAAACCTTCTCCAGCATATTGAAAATATCTCCAAAGTGTTCGGTCTGCCTTCTGTAGTTGCCATTAACAAATTCTACACGGACTCTGCCGCAGAACTCAAACTCATCGAAGATAAGTGCAAAGAGCTCGGTGTAAATGTAGCGCTTTCCGAAGTGTGGGAAAAAGGCGGCGAAGGCGGCATGGCGCTTGCTCATGAAGTTGTGCGTCTGTGCGAAGGCGATACGCCAAAGCTTAACTATGCTTACGAGCTCCAAGGGAGCATCATGGATAAACTTAATGCTATCGTGCAAAAAGTATATCGTGGTAATCGTGCAATTCTTACCCCACAAGCCGCAAAGCAAGCTGCCCAGTTTGAAGAAATGGGCTATGGCAACCTTCCAATTTGTATGGCTAAAACCCAGTATAGTTTCAGTGATAACCCTGCATTGCTCGGCGCACCCCGTGATTTTGATGTGACCATCAGAAACCTCAAAATCTCCGCAGGCGCCGGCTTTATCGTTGCTCTTTCCGGCGATATTATGACCATGCCAGGCCTCCCCAAAGTGCCTAGCGCAGAAAAAATTGATGTGGACGAAAACGGCGTTATTACCGGATTGTTTTAGTATATAAGGGGATTTTTCTGGGGGGGAACTTTTGTGAACAAAAGTTTCCCCCCAGACCCCCCTTCAAAAAACTTTCGATGCGATGATACTCTACTTTTAAAAAAGCATAGTGCCGCAACGAAAGTTTATCTTATATGTCCAAACTCATTACTCAAACTCCATTGCGGCACTATGTATATATAAACAAAATGGTGTTATCGCATTGAAAGTTTTTTGAGGGGTGGGGGTTTGGGGGAGGGGAACTTTTTTTCAAAAAAGTTCCCAGCAGCTCAAATGATACAAAAAAAAATCTTTTCACGGTACAGCGAAGCTGCACCTAAAATTTATTTTTGAGTGCATCAACAAG
>CAYJHS010000030.1:9854-16623 GCA_964369815.1 uncultured Desulfovibrionaceae bacterium | reverse complement strand
GGGAAGGGGAAGCTTTTTGGCTTTGGCAAAAGTTCCCCTTCCCCCCTCAAGAAAACAAATCGTTTTTACTATCGTTCAAGCAGTTTCTTCAAGAGCGTTTGTAATTCTGCTGCCATATTAGATAATTCAATTACAGCTTGTGACGCATCGCTCATACCGCTGGCGGTGGAACCGGCAATATGATTGATTTCGTCAATGGAATTATTAATCTCTTCTGACGTTGCCGATTGCTCTTCAGCGGCAGTGGCAATACCAGAAATAAGCGACGTATTATTATTGGCAAGATCTAAGATTTCCGTAAGCGCATCACCGGACACAGCGGCAAGTTTTGTCGCTTCCCCAGCAAACTTAGCACTTTCGCTTACTCGTTCAATATTCATGGAGGTAGTTTGCTGAATACCGCGAATACTGTTCCCTACTTCTGTGGTAGCAGTCATGGTTTTTTCTGCCAGTTTACGCACTTCGTCGGCTACAACAGCAAAGCCACGACCGGCTTCTCCTGCTCTTGCGGCCTCAATGGCGGCGTTTAAGGCAAGCAAGTTTGTTTGATCGGCAATGTCGGAAATAACATCCATTACGCTACCAATACTTTCTGCTTGATTACCAAGCTGTTGCATATTTTTTTCTAACTCATGCGCCACATCGTTCACACTCTTAATGGCGATTACAACTTGGTTTACAAGATCAGCACCTTGCGTGGCCTTTTCGCGTACATTGTCAGATTGTGTATTAGCCTCACCGGCATTGCTTGCTACTTCAAGCACTGTAGAATTCATTTGTTCCATGGCTGCAGCAGTAGAGGTCACTCTATCACGCTGGATTTGCGCTCCCTGAGAAACATCTTCTACCTGTGCAGACAGTTCACGAGAAGCTGTGGCCATGCGTTCAGAAATGTTTTGCGCCTGTTCTGCCACATCAACAATGGTTCTTTGAGTGCTCTTAATTTCTGTTAAGTCTGTAATAAGCTGTAAAACACAAGATAGCTTACCATTGTCATCAAGGAAAGGAATAGCCGTATAAGAAATATCAAGCGCCTTTCCACCAGGACGAGCGACCGTATCGCCCGTAGCAGGACGCAAGGTGGCAACGGCTTTATTAAGGGCATCTCCGGGGGTGTCAGAATCATCACGATTCATGATTTCCTTACAAGTTTTTTTCAAATAATCGGTGCCCACAATGCGCTTGCCTAAATCGTTTATATACACGATGCGCAAGTTTTTATCTAAAACTACCACAGGCGCTGTGAGTACATTCAAGATATTTTGGTATTGCTTTAAGGTAAAGTTGGTACCTTCGATGAGCTTTGCATAGGCACCTTGGAACTTGCTACTATCGCCTTGGATTTCTATGTTACCGCCACGCAGTTCATCCTTAACACGACCATATTCATCAATAATTTGCCCCAAAGACTGTGGAACAGAACGTAAAGCTTCGGCAAGGTCGCCAATTTCGTCCTTTCGACGTATATCAAGAGTGCCATCAAGATTTCCGCTGGCGATATCTCGGGCAAAGTTTGCACCTTTAGCTACAGCCACCACCACAGGGCGTACAATAAGGAAGGCCACAAAAATGCTTAAAACTACAGCGATTACAGTTGCAATGATAGCCACTTGGCTTAAAGTATCAAGGTCGCTAAAAATATCACGTTTTTCTGCTCTCGCTACAATGGTAATGTCTCGATCTTTCATCTTGGTGTGATAGGCAACCACAGGGAAGCCTGCAAGGTTCGTATACTCATATACACCGTCGGGAGAGTTCACAATTTTTCTCATATCAGCAGCAATGGGCAAATTGTCTTTCATTAAGACATCTTTATTGGGATCAAGCACAATGCGCCCCTCAGCATCAAGAGCAAAAGCATAGCCTTTTTTCCCCACTGCGACACCTTTAAAAACGGTATCATATAACTGCTCAAAATCAACATCACCACTGAGCACACCTACAATATTGCCATTGGTATCCTTCACAGGAAAGACCACCGCCAACAGCACTTCTTTAGTGATGGTAGAAAAACGAGGTGCCGTTTTGGGGATTGTCCCTCTTATAGCGGTTTTGAAGTAATCACGAAAAGAAAGATCTAAACCCACCGCTTTAGGATTAGAAGAGGCAATAACAACGCCCTTGGTGTTCAGCAAATTAAAGCCATTCATCATGGGCATTTCGCTTGTTCGCTTAGCAAACCACGCATTCAAGCTATCTACTTCCTCTTGAGTGGGTTCCCCCCGCTCAGAAAAAGAAGTTACATGCCAGTCTTCCGCTGTCAGTCCAATAAAGGTGCCTGTCGACTTAATAGCGTAATCAAGCATACGCTGTAAGGTGACGGTAGTGACCTGCATAGTATTTAAGGAGGATTCGGTGAGTGCACCTGAAGTTTTTTCGTAAGTTAAATAACTTAAGACGCTCATAGACAAAATTAACACAAGCGTAATGGGTAACAAGATTTTCTGCAGCAATTTCATATAAACTCCCTTCTTTTTAATGATTGTGCACTTGATACATTCGGCAAAAAAACAAAAAGCTTTATGTGAAAAAAAGCATTTATTCCTTATTACAACTGGAAAAGCATCTTAAAATACCAAAATATCACTATTTCATCAACAAAAAAATAGATAAAAAAAATTAACCCTCTCCCCTTGACATTGTTCAAATAATGTTGAATTATTGAGTTATGGAAACAAAGCATGCCAGTAAGCTTTTTGAAGCCCTCTCTTCTGAATACCGCTTGGACATTTTTCGTCTCTTGGTAAAAAGTGCGCCACAAGGGCTGGTTGCTGGAGAAATTGCACAAACACTTGATATCCCCTCCACCAATCTTTCTTTCCACTTAAAGGCCATAGTACAAAGCGGTCTTGCCCATGTGGAAAGAGAAGGCAGATATATGCGCTACAAGGCTAACATTGCCCTAATGCTGGAAGTTGTGAATTTTCTAACAGAAAAATGCTGTGACAATGACCCTGCAGAATGCCGTAGATTGCGCGCTGCCGCCCATGTTCGCATGGGGATTTTAGCAGAGCGTCCTGATATGGCAGGCTAATACATAATATATTTTTTAACACAATATATTAACACTTCAACAATTATACATCTATTGAGGTTAGCTGATGAATATGGGTAGTTGGAACACAAAATATCTTACAAGCTTTGCGGGTATAGCCGCTATTTGGTGGTTGGTATATTTAAATATTTTAGATGCATCCCACGCGCTTGTGGGCGCTATGGGACTTGATACTTCCAAGCATCTTGGGGCGTCATTGCAATTCTTTTTTTATGATACTGTAAAAATTCTTATGCTCCTCGTGGCGCTTATTTATATTTTAGCCTGTGTGCGTGCGTCCTTAAATGCCGAAAAAGTGCGTGACTACCTTGCCGGAAAAGGCCGAGGCGTAGGTTATTTTTTAGGTTCCATGTTTGGCTCCATTACGCCTTTTTGCTCCTGCTCAAGTATTCCGCTTTTTTTAGGCTTTACCATGGCGCGCATTCCCGTAGGCATCACTATGTCCTTTTTAATTACCTCACCCCTCATTAATGAAATCGCCATTGTCCTCCTATGGGGCTTGCTCGGTTGGAAGTTCACCCTTGTCTATGTGATAGTAGGGATGACCGCCGGCATTTTGGGTGGTTTTGTCATGGACAGCCTTAAGGCAGAGCGTTGGTTACAGCCTTTTGTGAAAGAAGCCATGGAAAATGCCCCCCAGCACGTTGTGCAAAAGGGCGAAACAGAGCACCGCCTCACCCTCAAAGAAAGGCATGATTTTGCCTACCAAGAAACTATGGCCATCTTTAAAAGGGTGTGGAAATGGGTATTTATTGGTGTGGGTTTAGGGGCTGCCTTGCACGGATATGTGCCGGAAAATTGGTTTGCCGAAAACCTTGGCACCGGCGAATGGTGGTCAGTGCCGATTTCGGTACTCGTGGGTATTCCGCTATACTCTAGTGTTACTGGCATCATCCCCATTATGGAAAGTCTGCTCTTAAAGGGCTTACCATTGGGTACCACCTTAGCTTTTTGCATGAGTTCTGTGGCGGCGTCTTTGCCGGAACTGATGCTCCTACGTCAAATCATGACATGGAAATTACAAGCAGCATTTTTATGCTACTTATGGATAATGTTTACCATAGTGGGTTGGACCTTTAACTTTCTTAGCCCGCATTTATAAACCTATAACATTTTAGGAGAAAATCATGGAAATTAAAGTTTTTGGGCCAGGTTGCCCCAAGTGCCACGAAGTAGAAAACTTAGTACGAGAAGTAGTAGCTGCCAGAGGCTGCAACACCACTGTTACCAAGGTATCTGACCTCAAAGAAATGATGGCTGCTGGTATCATGAGCACCCCTGCGGTGATGTTTGACGGGCAAATTAAAAGCCTTGGCAAAGTACCCACCAAAACCGAAATAGCTTCTTGGTTTGAGGGCGGCGGTGAGCCCCTCTTTGGCAATCCTAGCCAAAGCTCCGGTGGTTGTTGCTGCAAAAAATAACAGTACATTCCTGAAAAAATAGTAAAAAGAGAAAAAACTATGGCACAATCAACATTACAAAAGCTTTCCTTCATGGACAGGTACCTTACCCTGTGGATTTTCCTAGCCATGGGCATAGGCGTGGGCGTAGGCTGGCTTATTCCTGCAGTAAAAGACGGTATCAACTTCTTTCAGGTAGGCACAACCAACATACCCATCGCCATTGGGCTTATCATTATGATGTACCCACCGCTAGCTAAGGTGAAGTATGAAGAGCTAGGACACGTTTTTCGCAATAAGAAAGTTTTACTCCTTTCCTTAGTGCAAAACTGGATTATTGGCCCCCTACTCATGTTTTGCTTAGCCATGATTTTTCTGGCTGACAACAATTCTTACTACGTGGGGCTTATCCTCATTGGGCTTGCTCGTTGCATTGCTATGGTTATTTTGTGGAATGACCTTGCCGGCGGTGATAGAGAGTATTGTGCTGGACTTGTGGCCTTCAACTCTGTCTTTCAGGTGCTGTTCTTTTCAGTCTATGCCTATGTTTTTATTACTGTATTGCCGTCATGGTTTGGTTTTAGCGGCGCAGAAGTCAATATCAGCATGGGACAAATTGCCGAAAGTGTACTCATCTACCTTGGTATTCCCTTTTTTGCTGGCATGTTGTCTCGTCTATATGGCGTGAAAGTCAAAGGCATTGCATGGTATGACAATGTCTTTTTACCAAAAGTAGGGCCTTGGGCACTGCGCGCATTACTCTTCACCATTGTCATCATGTTTTGCCTAAAAGGTGATAAAATTGTGGAACTTCCCATGGATGTTTTACAGGTTGCACTACCACTTTTGGTATATTTTATTATGATGTTTGTGGTGTCTTTCTTTTTATCCTACAAAATGGGCGCCACCTATGAGCAATCTGCTACTTTGTCCTTTACTGCCGCTTCCAACAACTTTGAACTTGCTATTGCCGTGGCCATCGCAGTGTTTGGCCTAAACTCCGGCGAAGCCTTTGTAGCCGTCATTGGCCCCTTGGTGGAAGTGCCGGTACTCATAGCCCTTGTAAACTTATCCCTTTGGTTTAAAAAACGTTATTATCAATAAATTATTGTGCTACCTTGAGATTGACATACCTCAGGGTAGCTTTTTAGGAGAAAAATTCATGCGTTCCCTTTGTATAGCATTCCTCTGTTTTGCCCTCATAAATATGACAGCCTCCTTAACACAGGCCAATGAACTACCACGCAAAAATACAGTCACCATGATTGACCTTGGCGCAAAGTCATGCATACCTTGCAAAATGATGGCGCCCATCCTTGAAAAACTCACCGGTGAATATAAAGACAAAGCCGATGTGATTTTTATTGATGTGTGGGAAAAACCAGAAGAAGCTAAAAAATACGGTATCAAAGCCATACCTACCCAAATTTTCTTTGATAAAAATGGCAAAGAAGTAAGCAGGCATGTTGGATTTTTAGACGAAAAATCCATACGTACCACTCTTGATAAGCTTTTAGCTGAATAATCCCATGCTTGATTCTTTTTTTATCACCATTAACACTTGGATGCTTGGCCATCTTGCCATTGCAACGCTAGGGTGCTTTCTCTGGGGCGTAGTCAGTGTACTCTTTAGTCCCTGCCACTTAGCCTCTATTCCGCTCATGGTGGGCTATGTGGCCGGACAGGGAAAGCTTGTAGAAGGCAGACAAGCCGCTGGCTATGCCCTGCTCTTTAGTCTTGGGCTTTTTGTGTCCATTGCCATTGTGGGGCTAATCTGCACCCTACTGGGACGCATGCTTGGGGATATTTCGCCCTATTGGAGCATTCCCATTGGTGCATTGTTCATCTTACTTGGCTTAAGCCTTGCGGGTGTAAAGGGACTCTCCTTACCCTCCACACACATGGGTGCTTTTCGCATGCAAGGGCATTTGGGTGCATTCGTGCTGGGGCTTGGCTATGGCATTTTGTCCGGAGCCTGCACCTTTGGTTTTATTGCGCCCATCTTAGCCATGATAACCGTGCAAGATACCATGCTAAAAGGTATGACGCTCATCGTGTTCTTTGCTCTAGGACACTGCTTGCCCATCTTAATTGCCGGCTGCTCTGCAGCCTTTGCACAAAAACTTCTCGCTGGTAAAAGTATGCAAAATGCCACCGTCTGGGTACGCCGCCTTGCCGGCGGAATCGTGGCACTCATCGGTATATATTTTGTTTTTTATCCATTTTTTTAAAGCATTATCATGATGTGAGTTTTTTTGTGTTGGGGGGGGGGGGGGGGGGGGGGATAGATGTGCGGCCCCCGGCCCCCCCCCAC
>CAYJHS010000030.1:6761-9844 GCA_964369815.1 uncultured Desulfovibrionaceae bacterium | reverse complement strand
ACCTTTTTTTAAAAGAATTATAATTTTGTTTTTTTTTTTTTGTGGGGGGAAACTTTTTTGAAAAAAAGTTTCCCCCCACACCCCCCTTCAAAAAACTTTCACTGCCATAGCACCTTATTGTTTTAAATACATTTTGCCGCAACACGACTCACAACAGGGTAGCTGAAAATTATGCGTAAACACGGTTTTATTTACATTATAAGCAGCAATCTTTGTGGCATACAACATTAAGCTTGTGCTGGCATTGCGCATAAATACAGTGGGCATCAACGCAATTTTACCAAAATCTTTACATAATGCCAGCACAAACGCACATAAGCATAAAACCTCTGCGCTATCCGTATATATAAAACCCTCCATTTTAAAAATAAAAATGAAAATCAAAACCATAGAACAACATAACTTTTTTTCATAAAAGTATTGCACACTTCACTAAAATTGTATATTGTATGCAGCGATATAGAGACATTCGGGAGGAGTTATGCAATATATTAGAAAGCGTTCCCTTGGACAAAAAGCTAAGGAACTTATCAGAAAAATGGTCTTAGATGGGCGATTCAACGAAGGAGAACGTATAGTAGAAGATCGCATCGCCGCTGAACTTGGTATCAGTCGCACCCCCTTACGTGAAGCTTTACACCGCCTTGCCCAAGAAGGTCTTTTAGAAAAAAGGCGCACTGGTGGCTACATGCTCCGTACTTTGGACCCTCGAGAAATTGAAGATGCCATGGCCATACGCTCTATGTTAGAAAGTTTCGCTGCTGCTCTTGCAGCCGAACGTGCTACCGACGAGCAAAAACAAGCCTTACAAAAAAATTTGCAAATGTTCATGAAAGCTCAAAACACCAAGGATATTGAGTCACTGGTGGAGCTTAACGAAGACTTTCATGTCATCTTACGTGAATCGGCTAACTCACCGCTACTATTGCAGCTTTTATCAGGTCTTGATGGTGTTATCGAACGTCTTTTACGGCCCATTATTTCAGACCAAGAGGTGGAGTGGTCAGAAACAGACCATTCGAAAGTTTTTTCCTGCATTGAAAAAGGTGATGCTCAAGGTGCCAATCACGCCATGCAAGAGCATATTGCCCGCGCTCGCAAATGCTTGGACAGTGCAATACATAAAAGTATAAATTAAAATAACTTCCTTTTAGATATTTTCCATAGCCACTACACTCAAAAAAACCAACTCCTTAACAAGCGAGCCTTGCCTACAATTTAAGGGGTTGGTTTTATTATTTCACCATTAGCATCCAATTTCCGCCCCTGTAAATTGTTCATTAACACACAATAATATATAAATAAACTATACTGAGTTTGATATATTGACAATGCAACAAAGATAATTACTTTATCATAAGGAGAAAATTATGAAAAAATTTATCGTAAGTTCATTTGTGGTTTTCTGTCTCTTTATGAGTGTAAATATGGCCTCGGCCAATGTAAACCCTCTAAAACAATTGACCGGTACTGTATGGATGTCTTCGGCAGATGATAACAAAGAAGCGCTTATTTTTGGTGTAGAATGCACCATCAGTATGGAGTACGCCCTTGCAGAGCATTTTGCAAAAAAAGCAAATACTCCCACTGATAAGGCTACTATCTTAGCCTCCTTAAGCCCTTTTTCAAAAAATTGGATTATGGCCTTTGAAAACAGTACTCGTGACGCTATTGTCAATGAAATCAATGCTTGGTATATGAGTAATAACGACAAACTCTCCACCCCTGTGTTTGAGGTTTTGTGGAAGTATGTCATTGAACCTAAATTACAATAGAGGTACTATTATGAAAACAATAATTGCAGTTGGCATTCTTAGTATAATGCTTGTAGGTACTCTTGGTTGCCAAGGTTCATCATATACCTCTCGAGGAGTAGTTGGTGGCGCTGCCATTGGCTCTGTTGCCGGTGCTGGTATTTCTGCCATTGCTGGTGGCTCAGCCGGCTGGGGTGCTTTGGCCGGTGCTGGTATTGGTGCAGTTGCAGGTGGTATGATAGGCAGTTCACGCGATAGAGACTACAACAGGTATTACAACAACAGATATTACAACAACAGACATTATAGACGCTACTAAATAGGTGTTTGTTATTTTTACTTTTTTATTATAATATAAGACCTCTTCACAATGAGCTGTGCAGAGGTCTTGTTACATGGAGGAGCACATAATGGACAGAAGAACCTTTCTTAAAAGAAAATTCCAAGCACTAGCTTTCATCTCTGCCAACTCTTGCTTGGCCAGTTCTGGGCTTTTTCTTCCTACAAGGGCTCTTGCCAGTGCCGAGCCACAAATCAGCGTGGTTAAAGGCCAAGCTGCCGCCGCTACTCGTGCTGCCATAGAAGCCATTGGTGGTATGGCGCGCTTTGTTAAAAAAGGCCAAAAAGTGGTCATCAAACCTAATATGAGCTTTGCCCAAGGGGTAGAAAGTGCCACCACCACGCACCCCGATGTTGTGCGTGAAGTGTTGCGTCTGTGTAAAGAAGCCGGCGCCGGTAGCGTGCGAGTACTTGACCACGGCCTGCAAAGTGTGCGTCTCTCTTTAGAGCGTTCCGGTATTTTAGCTGCCTGTGAAAGCGTTGAAAAGGGTGTCTGCCATCACCTTATGGATGAGAAATTTTACAAAACCCACACCATAGCCAACGCCAAAGAAATGCACGAAAATGCTTTTATGCGTGACGTATTGAAAGCTGACGTCATCATTGCTGTGCCCGTTGCCAAAAGTCACAGTAGCGCCGGTGTTTCCCTCTCTCTCAAAGGGCAAATGGGGCTTATATACAGCCGCTATGCCATGCACTCTCGCTATGACTTAGCCACCTCTATTGTGGATATGAATTTGCAGATTAAGCCACACTTGGCTGTCATTGACGCCACTCGTGTGCTCACCACCAACGGCCCCAGTGGCCCAGGAAAAGTCATCAAGCCCAATGAAGTCATTGCCAGCGCAGATCCTGTGGCTGCGGACGCTACAGCTATAAAACGCTATACATGGTACGACCAAAAAATAGAACCTCGGCAAGTGGCACACATCCGCCTTGCCCACGAGCGAGGGCTTGGACGTATTGACATAGTAAATATGCGCACTATGG
>CAYJHS010000030.1:0-6751 GCA_964369815.1 uncultured Desulfovibrionaceae bacterium | reverse complement strand
ACGTTTATACAAACACTAAGTCTTGGGCTGTTTGCCTACCTTATATGGCAAACGGCCTTCCCGTTAGGGCAATCGCTCATCCCCCTTATTCCAGTAGATAGTTTCTTGCGCCTAGACCCGCTAGTCGCTACCCTTATTCCTTTATTAGTCCGTGACGTTGTCCCCTCCCTTGCCGTTGGCCTGGCGGTCTTGACGCTCAGTATTTTTTTTGGGCGCATCTTTTGTGGCTATATCTGTCCCATGGGCATTACACTTGATATAAGCAGAAGCATTAGCAAACATAAAAAAGAAAATACTTCCCCACAACCAAGCTCCAGTAAGAATATTAAATATCTTCTTTTAACTGCCTTTGCGGTGGCAGCTTTTTTTGAGGTAAATCAAATATTTTGGGGCTCACCCATAGCTCTCATCACCCGGCTATATACCCTGTTCTTGCACCCTCTGGTTCTCTTATTGGGAAATTTAGGACTCGACACATTACGCCCCTTACTTACAGCTCAAGATATCGAACTTTTTGCCTATACACAAATCAGCCCACGCTTTTTTCACACTGTATACTTTGTGGCAGGATTTTTCCTCCTCCTCTTTTATTTTGAGTGGGTACGCCCCCGCTTTTGGTGTCGATACCTTTGCCCAGCAGGTGCCATCCTTGCCCTACTTTCATGGCGCCCCCTATGGCGACGCAGAGTACATACATGTGTTCACTGTGGGCAATGCGCGCAATCCTGCCCCACCGGCGCCATTTCTCCTGAAGGCGACAGTACCTTACATAGCGAATGCATCACTTGCCGTACCTGCGTACACCTCTGCCCAGTACAGGGCGTAACATTTTCTTGTTCTCATACGCAAAAATCACAAAAAAAGACTGCTAAACCCCAACCAGCAACACTCCCTCCCATGCCTTCACGACGGGCTTTTCTCTATGCTGCCACAGCAGGTGGCGCCATTGCCAGCCTTGGTTATATGAATGCGGCCTCCTTTATCCCTTCGGTAGCAAAGGCATCCCTAGCCCAGCTTGGTACCATACGACCACCGGGAGCCATACCCGAAAGCGACTTCTTACGCCGCTGTATTCGCTGTGGACAGTGCATGAAAGCCTGTCCAACTAATGGCTTGCAACCTTCATGGGGAATACAAGGTATAGAAGGCATATTCAGCCCACTGCTCATGTCACGCATTGGCCCTTGCGAACCAGAGTGTAATGCTTGCGGCGCCGTCTGTCCCACCGGCGCCATCCTTGACCTACCCTTAGCAGATAAGCGCAAGGCAAAAATTGGTACTGCTGTGGTCTATCCCGAACTTTGCCTTGCATGGGCAGAAGGGCGAAGCTGTGTGGTGTGTCAAGAAGTGTGCGCCTATGGAGCAGTACAGGTAAAACCTCACGGCAACAGCAAAGTGCCCGTACCCATTATCACACAAAATAAATGCTTTGGCTGCGGCTTTTGCGAACGCCACTGTCCAGTGCGCATCCCAGCCATCGTCGTACAGCCCTTAAACGCTCTGCGCTTGAGCGAAAATACCTTTAGCCAAGCCGCTCAAAATGCCGGACTTGACCTTGTCCCCGTATCTTTGCGCCCGCATGTAAATACCGTGCCACAAAGCATACCCAAGGGGCAGCTCCCACCGGGATTTAGTAATTGATTTTTTTCTGGGTGAGGGAGCTTTTTGAAAAAAGTTCCCTCACCCAGACTCCCTCCCTCAAAAACTTTTCATAGCGACAACATCCTACTTTTGAAATAACATATTGCCGCAACAATTTCTTTTTGATGCTCTTGAAAATAATTTTGTTGAGTTCTCATGGTAGGAGGCTGATCTTAGTAGAAAGCCAATAGGCGCGTTTTGGAAGGGGATGGGGTTTTGGGGGAAGGGGAACCCTTTTTGGCTCTAGCAAAAGGGTTCCCCTTCCCCCAAAAAAACAATCTATTTTTCTAGAAGCTTACGTAATTCCTTAAACAAGGTTCTTTTTGCCCCTTGTGTTTCGGGGTTAGCCATGCCTTTGGCTTTGTCCACTAAGGCACGCAAAGTACTTTCAGCTTCGGGAAATTGAGCAAAAATTCTTTCGCTTTCTTGAGTATTTTCACCTAATAAGGTTTCACGTAGCCGTTCGGCATGATGCAAAATGTTTGTATCGGCAGTGTGACCTTGCTTGAGCTGCTCCAGCGCTTCTTGGATGGGGCGAGGGTCACACTCTCGCATAAGCTTACCTATATATTGTTTTTGCCGGCGCCGCCCCTCATTGTCCGTTATTTTAGCCATAATTTTAAGGGCTTCTTGTAAATCTTCATTGAGTGGAATGCGCTTAAGCTGCCCTGCAGAAAGCTGAATCAGCTCACCGCCAATGTCTTTAAGGGCATGGCTGTCACGCTTTTTTTGTGAGCGACTTTTAGGCGCTTCTAAAGCTTCTGACGCATCCATATCAAGTTGGTATTTTTTCTTTTTTGCCATGATTTTATCCATATATCCCAAGAATAACCGCGGTTAATACCAACACGGAAATAAGCCCGTTTAAGGTAAAAAATGCTGTATTTACACGACTTAAATCCTTTGCGCTGACTAGCCTGTGTTCCCAAAGTAGGATGACACTCATAAGAGCCCATAACTCATACCACCACCAAGACAGTTGCGCATTCACACCACCTAGTAGTAAGAAAATCACCGTAATAGCATGAGAAAATGCAGCTATCACAAGGGCCTTTTCTAAGCCAAAGTGTGCCGGCACAGACTTAAGCCCCTGCTCTTGGTCAAATTCCACATCTTGGCAGGAATAAAAAATATCAAAGCCTGCCACCCAAAATGTCACAGCAAAGAAAAAAAGGATGGGCGTCATAAGGGCATAAGCATCTAGTTCTGGGCGCACAGCAAACCACCCTGCAAGGGGCGACAAGCCAAGGGTTGCCCCCAGCCAAAAATGACATAACCATGTAAAACGTTTGGTATAACTATAGGCTCCGGCAAAAATAAGGGTGGGTACAGACAGCCACAAACATAAGGGATTGAGCGCAGCACAACTTCCGATAAAAATCAACGCCATAACGGCACAAAAAATTTGAGTTTGTTTGAGGGTTATTTCTCCCGTGACCAAGGGACGCATTTGCGTGCGAGGGTTTTTACTATCTATAGAGACATCGGCCAAGCGATTAAAAGCCCTAGCAAAGGAGCGCACCGCCCCCATGGCAATGGTCAAAAACACAAGCGGTTGCCACGGCGGCATCCCCTTGCTTGCCAAAAAAATCCCCACATAAGCAAAGGGCAAAGCAAAAATAGAGTGCTCAATCTTTATCATACGGCACATGGCCAAGAAAATTTTCCACATATTGTTAACCTCTTATAAAAAAAGTTTAGCGGGAACAGTCACTAGTATCCCCATGTAGCTTCTTGAGAGCATGCGGCAAAGCAGGAAGCATTGGCAACAAATTTTCCTGCACGGCCGTGACGCTCCCCGGCAAATTCACGCATAAACTGGCGCCAAAATTTGTCTTAATGATGCCAACCATAGCTCTGGAGAGCATGGCATGGGGTGTTTTTGTAAGACTTTCCTGCATCATGGCATGCTCAAAACCGTGTAAGCGTGCATCCAAAATGGGAGCCATAGCCTCGGGGGTCAGGTCTCTTTCGGTCAAGCCGGTACCACCGGTTGTGCATATAATATCATAGCCTTGCCCCATACTTAGCTCTAACATCAAGGTGCGCAAAGCTAAAGGGTCATCGGGTAAGATGAAGCCTTGTTCATGGCATAGGGGCAGTTTTTCGCGTAACATATCCCCAATACACGGCCCGCTTGCATCTTCACGCAGCCCCACTGAACCTTTATCAGAAAGTGTCACCCAAGCTAAGGCATAACCTGTGCGTTCAGTATGCAGAGTTATTTCCTGCTCAGGCAAATCCTGCAAAGCTTGCAATAAGGGGCAGTGACGTGCATGCAAACCATCGCAAGCTTGTAAAATACGCCCCACCACTATAAATATCGCCTTATCAGCAGATAAAAGTCGTGTACCTACGGGCAAATTTTGCAAAGCCTGCAATGCAGATACGGTATATTCGCCGGCAACGTGCCCCTCAACACTGACTTATAGCTGCCCCGTCACGGGAATAAGTGGTAAAATTTCATCACGTTGGCAGTTTTTTATATGTATGCGCATAAATATCCCTTGCTCAAGTATGCCGCACTATAATAAGCACACCGCAAAAAGGCAATTTATAAATCAACATAACCTCCGTACACTGTTTTTAGTGTTCAAACAGTTTTCCATAACTTAACGTATAGTTATGTAAGAAAACCATTGTACTGAATCCTCAGTATGTGAGATTGGGTAAAGTTTTTTAAGCAACCTGCACCTTGAAGCCAAGCGTAGGCGTTGCACCGCGGGGCAAATATCATAGGCACTCACACATAAGGTATTAAATTCTAAAAACTTCCATACTACACCCTTAAAAGCATGAAAGACCATTTGCCAACACAAACAAATATCAGTACATTGTCCCTTCACATTACATACAAGGAACACATATGTCTCAAAGTCAAGATACAACTGCCCACTTACGCACTCTCGGCACAGGAAAAATGCCTCCCATTGAAAGCGCACCAGGGCTTATACAGCTAGAATCATTCCCAAATTGCTATCCAGACCGCAACTATATGATACGCATTGCCTATCCAGAGTTTACCTCACTCTGTCCGGTCACCGGGCAGCCAGATTTTGGCACAATTGTTATGGAATATATTCCCGACGCTAAGTGTGTAGAATCAAAAAGTTTTAAACTCTACATGTTTGCTTATCGCAATCATCAATCTTTTATGGAAACCATTACCAATACCATGCTCGACCATATGTGGGAGCTGCTTGAGCCCCGTTGGTGCCGCATAAAAGGAGTTTTTGCTGCACGAGGCGCAACCCACATCCATGTTTTTGCTGAACGCTATAAGGAGTGCGCCGAAAAAGAAGCCGTACAAGCCTTAGTGGGAGAATGGAAACACGACAACGCAAGTAAGGAAAATTTCTAAGTTTATGTCCATAACGTCTCTCAGTACACGCGTCCAAAGCATGGGTTTTGCAGCCATAATTATGAGCGTAAGCATCTTGCTATCACGCTTTATGGGGCTACTGCGGGATAAGGTGATTTCATGGCAATTCGGCGCATCCGGCGAAGCAGATTTGTACTTTGCTGCCTTTGTGGTGCCAGATTTTATCAACTATCTACTTGCCGGCGGTTATGTATCCATAACCCTCATGCCACTCTTATCACAGCGTTTTTTAGATGACGCCACCGACGCTTGGCGCTTTTTTTCTGCGGTGTTTTGGTGGGCACTTTTTGCGGTGGGACTACTCACTCTCGTAGCATGGATATGGGCAGCGCCACTGGCAAAAATTGTGGCTCCAGGCTTTAGTGCTGAACAAAGTGAAAGACTGGCCTACTTCTTGCGGCTTATCCTGCCTGCACAAGTCTTTTTTGTGAGCGGCGCCTGTTTTTCTGCCCTGCTATTTTTGCGCAAACAATTCTACATACCCGCTTTAACACCGCTTATTTACAATGGTTTTATTATCGTTTGTGGCGTAGCTGTGCCCTATTTTGGCCTTGGCGAAGGCATGGTGGGCTTTTGTATAGGGGTAAGCCTTGGCGCTCTCATTGGTGCTTTTATCTTACCCTACTGGGCCGCTTTACGGAGCCACGGCAAAGAAATAGACGAAAAACAAGGCTGCTACGAAGGCGGTAAAGGGCTACAGCTCAGCACACCTACTTACACACATTTACGTCATCCCCTCATGCGCTCATTTCTTTGTATGGCCTTACCCCTCATGCTGGGTCAATCGGTAGTCATGCTTAATGAACAATTTTTACGGGTATTTGGCTCCATGGCAGGTGATGGAGCCGTTTCTCTTTTAAGCTACGCTCGGCGCATTTCACAAGTGCCTGTAGGCATGGTGGGGCAAGCGCTGGCGGTGGCTTCCTATCCATTCCTTGCCTCTCTTGCTGCCAAAAAAGATTTTACTACCTTTAACAACACCCTACGCTCTTCCATGAGCACCAGCATCAGCCTACTTCTCCCCTTAAGTGCATGGATGATTGCTGCAGCAACGCCCTGCATGGGCTTCGTCTTTGAAGGGGGAAGCTTTAGCCATGCGGACACCTTACACTCTGCGCCACTCTTACAAATGATGCTCCTAGCCGTGCCTCTCTGGGGTGTACAAATGGTACTTGGACGAGCTTTTTATGCCCTTGGTGACACTCTTACCCCCGCAGTGGCTGGCACCATCATTACACTGTTAAGCCTGCCAATTTTCTATTACTCTCTTTCTTATGGAGCTTTCGGCATTGCAGGAGTTTCCCTCATTGGAGTAGTGGCCTACATTATCGTAATCATGAGTATTTGGAAAAAACGCCAAGGCAGTGAAGCATTCGTTGGGCTTGGCAAAAACATTTGTTATATTTTGATTTTCTCAAGTATAGGCGGCTTACTGGCTTGGCAAAGCAGTGAATATCTTTTGCAAATGAGTGTCTCATGGCCCTCGGTCTGGCCTTATATGCTAGCCCTTGGAGGTAGCTTTATTGTCTTTGCACTTACATATTTTTTACTTGCGCACTTTTTGCGCCCGACGCTCATTGCACCTATCATGGCACGGATTGGTATAGTCGCTCGCTAAAAAGAACATATATACGCTGTATTTCTCAGTCATTATACTTAGAGATTTTCAGGGGGGGGGGGGGGGGGGGGGGGGGGTTGAGGCAATAAAGAACTAAAACAAAAACAAAA
>CAYJHS010000029.1:0-16969 GCA_964369815.1 uncultured Desulfovibrionaceae bacterium | reverse complement strand
AATGATTTTGTGCTTCCTGATAACTATATTTACAAAAATGAAATATATGGCATGCCGCGCTTTAGATATGACTATACATGGATTAATGCCCTTAAAACCACATATGCAGACTATGGTATCCCCCCAAGCATTAACGTCTTTTGGAAAAGGTAATGATTATGCGAATTCTTTTACTTACTTTTAGAAATCCACACAATTGTGGCTTGTGTATTCTTGGCGCTATGCTTGTAGAACAAGGTTATGATGTACATATTTTACAAATTAAACAGCAAATAACACAGCTATCCATAGAATCTGCTAAAGACGAACGCCTATTCCATACCTATGCCGAAGGGGTACCGACTGGCGAGCCGGACGATATCAGCCTAAGGCCAAAAGAAGCGGCGCTTTTTGTAAAAAAATATTCGAATATCAACCTGATATTATTGGCTTTAGCGCCATGAGCTTTATGAACAAATTCGTAGACTACTACGTTACCTTAGCCCGCAAGGCAAGCCCTCAAGCCTTCTTACTTGCAGGGGGCATTGGCCCAAGCCTAAATCCGTCAATATATTTAGAAAATGGTTTTAATGCCGTCATTCGTGGTGAAGGCGAACAGGCTCTTTTAGATTTAGTAAAAAAATTATCAACGCAGCAGCCTTGGAAAGACAGCAAAAACCTGTGTTACCTGCAAGATAATGCACTTATAACGAATCATTTATACCCTGTAGAAAAAAATCTTGATACTTTTCCCATTCCCTTATCTGCGGACTGCTATTTTTCTTATATTGATAATGACACGCTCGTCGAAAATAAAAAACTCATCTACACAGATAATTATATAACACTCACAAGCCGTGGTTGTATTGGAAAGTGTTCTTATTGTGCAGCCCCTACAATTAAAGATATGTATAAAGATACATGCGGGCTTCCCATACGTACACGCTCCATTGAGCACATTTTTTCAGAATTAAAAGAAATAAAACGTATAGGCACACAAAATATTTTTTTTGGGGATGATTTTTTCGTTCGCCCTATGGCAGAGCTCAAAGAATTTTTCATACGCTATAAACAAGACATTGCTATCTCATTTTCCATGTATCTGCATCCGCAACAAGTGCTTAAAAACAAAGAGCTCCTTGAGCTTGCTTTCGCCGCTGGCTTACGTTCTGTATGTTTTGGCATTCAACATGTAAGTAAGGCCGTGTGTGAAGGCATTTATAATAGAAAAAATTTCTGCAAAGACTTGAATGATTACGCTCTCATAGCAAAAAAAGCAAATACCCTGAATTTATCTATGAATTTGCATCTTATCCTCGGTAATCCTTTAGAAACAGAAGAGGATTTTCAGGAGTGCTTAAATTTTGCAAAACTCTTTCCCATATGCCCCTCACTCCGTCCAACAGTGCGTTTTCATTGCATGTATTTATATTACATGCCGGGATCACCCCTTATTAAGCAATACCCTAACCTCCATTTAATGCCTCGCAGCTATCATGCCTGGTTGCGGCAGTGTATACTCATTGAGCTGCGACAAATGCTTAATGATGTAGATTTTGACCCAGTTTATACAGATAAAAATTATGAGCAAGATGTACAATCTTTACTCACTTTACGACATACAACGCTTGCGAAAATGCATGAAGAGTACATTCAAACCCAAGCGCACAAGCTTAAAAACCAAGAAGTGTATTTCTTTGGAGCAGGAAAGGTATATGAGCAAAGAAAGTCACTCTTTAATCAATGCAAGCCCCAAGCTATAATTGTAGACAGACAATACACATCTACAGCCCACACCATGGACAATATCCCCACGGCTGCCATTGAAGACATTCATAAAGACATAGGGCAAAAGCCACTTATTCTATTTTTACACAAAGAGAAGCTGCATCCTTTTTTACGCCGTTTAAAACGTACATATCCTCATATCACAAATATCATTACTTGCACTGAACACTCTAAATATATCCACTATGAGCAATAGTATGTCCAAGCAAATTACACGTATCATTTTATGTATAGGAAATTTTCGAGATGTACACAATGCGCACTATACATGGCTTTATAACCAAGAAGCATTAGAAAAAGAAGGCTTTTGCTGTTTTGATACTACCAATATTTGCATATGCAATCCGTATAACAATACAGAAAATAAAGAGCTTTTATTAAGAACACAAAGCAATATAGAGAAAAACTTTGCAAATGCACACACATTATTAATTTTCTCAGGTTCATACACAATAAATCCTGAACTTATAATACCCAACGTAAAACAGTTAAAATGTCTGTTTCCTAAGGCCACAATTTCAGCTTTTTATGCGCTTGCTCCACGTCAGTATGCACGTCGAGCGCTTTTACTGTGGCAAACCTTAAATACGCAAACCTCCCTATTACAAGGACAACAAAGACTAGGATGTCCCGTTAATGCTCCCACAAGCGATGCCATCGCCACATTGCGACGCCTGCTACCATCGCAACACATAGCACTCCATGCACATATAGGGACAGACCGTTCAGAGCAAGAAGCATTGCAGATTTTTTATCAATTTTGTGGTATAGCTATAAACACAAGCAAATATATAAACTATAATGTCCCCGAAAGTTTTTTTGATACGGAAAAACTAGCTTACAAGGAAGAACATTTATCCTCCACAGAGAGATATCATATCTGGTACGCAAACTCTTTGCAGGTTCCCTCTTCCGCTATGCCTTTTCAGCTTTTCGCCACACAAAGCATAGCTAAGCAATTTGCGCAGGCCAGTCAAAAAGATTCTGCAAATTTAAAAAAGCTTATGCAATTACCCAAAGGATGGAGTGATACCATAGAAGATAGTGTCATTAAAATTGATGATTTTTGCATAAATGAGCAAGTCTATCAAGATTTTTGTAGCGATATAAGCATAGTACATTGCAAACAGATTTATGAGAAGCTCACGCATACGCCTGTACACTTTTTAACATTACCTGAGCGCTTTATATATAAAGTTTGCAGTACGCATTTAAACAATAAATACGAACCGCACATACTTCCTTGGGAAAATGCAACACTCAGTGTCCTTACCCCCACTTGCAATCATAAAGATTTTATTGCCCGAAACATAGAAAGTATTGCAGCTCAGCAACTTACAGTGCCTTTTATCCATATAATAGCTGATGACAATTCCACTGACGGCACGCAAGAAATTATCCTAGAGTATGCAAGAAAATATCCTCATATTGTACCATTATTTAAAAATAGTGCCACAGCAGACGCTGCAGATAATTATTATAACCTCTTTTCCCATGCTCGCACCCCCTTTGTGGCCATATGCGATGGAGATGACTATGTAACTAGCCCCTTAAAGTTACAAAAGCAATTGGATTTCCTTATGGCAAACCCTTCATATAGTATGTGTTTTCATCCGGTACAAGTCACATATGAAAACAATACAAAGGCACAACGCGTATATCCATCTCAAGAGCAATTACCTCGAGGCATACAAGACAAGTACTATCTTGCAGACTTATTAAAAAGTAATTTCATTCAAACAAATTCTGTTATGTACCGGTGGAGATTTAAGGACGGACTTCCTCCTTGGTTTACCACACGCCTTGCCCCTGGGGACTGGTATTGGCACTTATTACATGCAGAGCTTGGTCACATTGGTTTTATGAATGAAGTTATGGCAGTTTATCATCGACACACCAATGCCTATTACTTTAGCGCAGAAAACACACATTCTAGCGTAGCTCATCGGTTAAAACATGGATTGGCGGAGCTAAATGTATACGCCACTATTAATGAACATTTTTGTGAAAAATATATGCGCTATTTAGAGCCACTCATCCTTGGCGTATATAGCGACTTTTTGCGCCACTATCAAAAAAGCGGCGATGACTCTCTGCTACAACAAGCCATAAGTACATATCCAGCCTTTGGGCAAAGGTTTTTAGCTTATTTAAAAACCCTTTAAAAGCACTTTTGTGCAACTATGACTATAGCCAATATCCCAAAAATCACTGCACATACAGAGTACAAAAGGCTCACTTACCCCCCTCCTAGAAAATTTTACCACAAAAAAGTCCACATAACCTGAGCCATGTGGACTTTTGTTTTACGTATACTTAGGCTTATAGCCAATCAAACCAATCTTTCCAAGAACCTTCACGCTCTTCAAGCTTTGTTTGGGCCTTATCGTCATTATAGTTATGATAGGCGGCAAGACCTTTTTTATAGGCATGTTCGGCAACTTCCGGCACGTCTTTGAAATTGTCCACTACATAGGTATAACGACGCCATGCGGGGCCGTATTTACCCATGTTATAGAAGACATCACCAATATACAATTCATGGTCAGCCATGAGTTTGCGTATGGCTTTCATGTGCTGTGGTGCTTTTTCAGCATAGCTTGTACCGGGATATGTTTGCACAAGGCGTTGAAAATATTCAAAGCCTTCTTTCAAATCCGTAGTGGGTCTATCAATGGAAACAAAACCTTTTAAGCGGGCAGCCCCAATTTGATAGAGCACATAAGGCATCTGCTCATGACGTGGATGCAATGATTCAAAATCTTTATACGCTTCCACAGCTTCTTGATACTCTTCATCTAAGAAGAAAGCGTCAGCCAAGGACAGCTCTGCTTGCACGGTGTACGGACTAAATGGATAGGAGTCACGTAATTTATTATAACGTTCTGCGGCGGCCACATAGTCTTTTTCAGCCATAAAATCATTGGCCGTTTCAAAAAGTTCTTGAGCCGTATCTTCCGGCGGTGGCAAAAAAAAATGGTCAATAAGGCCACAACCAGAAAGCCCCACCACAGCCATGAGCGCGCACAGCGCCTGCAAGGATTTTTTATGCATTATTTTCTTCCACATAGAGAAAAGCAGCTTGAGCAGCTGTTGCGCCATCGCCTACAGCGGTGCTCACTTGCCTACAAAGTTTAGAACGAATATCACCGGCGGCAAAAAGTCCGGGTATATTTGTACGCATTTCAGTATCAGTTATAAGAAAGCCACGATCGTCTTTGGCAACCATGTCTGGCACAAAATCAACACTTGGCTTAATACCAACAAAAACAAAGAAACCTTCTACAGAAAGCTCTCTCTCTTCCCCATTTTGCACATTTTCAATAGTCAGGCCGGTAAGACTTTCTTCACCGTGAATGGCCTTAATAACACTATTGCGCACAATTTCAACATTTTCAGCGGCTTCAAGGCGGTCAAGATACACCTTAGCGCCCCGAAAGGACTCTCTTCTGTGGATAAGTGTCACGGTCTTGGCAATTTTAGCAAGATACAGCGCTTCTTCTAGAGCAGTATTTCCGCCGCCAACCACAGCCACATTTTGCCCACGGAAGAAGTTTCCGTCACAAATGGCACAATAAGAGATACCACGACCGGTAAGCTCCTTTTCACGAGGGGCACCCAAGTGACTATGCGAAGCACCTGAGCATACCACAACAGCACGAGCGCTCAAAGTAGTGGTTCCCACTACAACCTTGTGCAAGTCTTTACCATCTTGTGATAATTCCATGGAGCGCACTGCATCTTGAAAGCGATCTACGGTGAGTTCATCAAGGTGTGCGGTAAAAGCATCAGCAAGCTCATACCCCTTGATACCTTTAGGGAAACCAGGATAATTTTCTATGGATTCCGTTTGTAAAACCTGACCACCGGAGGTCAGCTTTTCTACCAAGGCCACAGAGCACCCAGAACGAACAAGGTACATGGCCGCCGTAATACCTGCAGGGCCACTTCCTACAACTATGGCGTCATAGGTACTCATGCTAAAGCCTTCTGATCCAATTTTTCTTTCAAAACGTCCTTAGTCACAGCGCCAGTTACTTGCTCAATGACTTCGCCACCCTTGAAAAGAATGAGGGTAGGAATAGCACGGATGCCATATTTGGCAGGGGTATCAGGATTTTCATCCACATTCATTTTAGCAATAAAAACTTTGCCTTCATATTCGGTAGCAAGTTCATCCACAATGGGACCAACAGCACGGCAAGGGCCGCACCAAGGGGCCCAAAAATCGAGAAGAACTGGTATATCAGATTTTAAAACGCTATCATTAAAGGTTGCATCAGTTATTTGTGTAGCCATGAAAGACTCCTTAATTTTTAAATGTTACAGTATATCAAAATAGAAAGCCTGCACAATACTTAATTGTAATTTTCTCAGCCTATACTGTCAAGTGACAAAATTCATCTTAATATTTTTTTCTCTACATTTCTTGGAACTAACAACATTTACTTTTAATATTTTTTACATACTCTGTTTATAGTCATGAGGAATAATTTGACCTCTTGGTAATGATACAAAGTAAAAGCTATGATACAAGCCCTTATGCGCAAACAACCAGCCAGTATAGGCCACCATAATAGCATTATCCGTACACAATGCTGGCGAAGGCACAAGCAAGCCTTTCCCCATACAACCAGCTAAAGCGTGCATGGCACTACGCAAATGGCTGTTAGCTGCTACTCCGCCTGCCATAATAATGCTTTGTATATCAGGGTGTTTTTGCAAAGCACGCTCGCATTTAATGCATAAGGTATCCACCACCGCCGCAGTAAACTCTGCACACATGCTAGAGAGCTCCTGTGTTGCTGGCACATGCGCCTCCCACTTCAAATGTGGGTTTTTAGATATATGCAGTGCGGCTGCAGTCTTTAAACCGCTAAAACTAAAATCTAAATTATCATTATCCACATAGGGGCGAGGAAAAAGCTCAGCACTTTTTTTCCGCCCTTTTAAAGGGGGCACTTTGTGCTGCGCACTATCGCCACGATCTTCTTGAAAGTTCTTTCCTTCTTGGCTCAAACTATCAAACATACGCCCCGCCGGATACTCAAGCCCAAGCACCTTGCCATCTTTATCAAAAGCCTCTCCGGCCGCTTCATCTAGAGTGCGCCCAAGCACCTGAAAATCATCCACATCTCCAATTTTATATAAATGTGTATGACCGCCAGACACTAACACTCCCAATGCCGGAAACTGAAGCTCTCCCTCGAGTCCTGCCACCAAAAGGTGCGCATGTAAATGATTAATACCGAGCAAGGGCTTTTGTGCTGCAAAAGCAAGTCCCTTGGCAAAGCACACTCCCACAAGCAATGCGCCCAAAAGGCCAGGGCCACGGGATACGGCGTAAACATCAATATCTTGGGAGGATATACCGGCCTTTTGCAACAAACTGTCATACAAAGGGCCTATAAATCGATAATGCTCACGCGAAGCTAGCTCCGGCACCACTCCCCCAAAAAGCGCATGCAACTCCATCTGCGTGGCTAACACAGAAGCAAGCAACTTCCCATCCTTTACAAGAGCAAGGGCAGTTTCATCGCAAGAACTTTCAATACCAAGACAAATCACAAATAAGTCTCAACTATACCAAGGTAGTACCTTGTGCTTCTTCGTGAAAAGCCAGCACGTCATCTACTTCTGCCGCAGAGCCAATAAAGAGCGGCGTACGCTGATGTAATGTTTTAGGTACGATATCCAAAATGCGATCCTTCCCATTAATGGCTTTGCCGCCGGCTTGTTCTGCCAAGAAGGCCAAGGGAGCCGCTTCACACATGAGGCGCAATTTCCCATCAGGCTTACTGGCATCACTAGGATACATGTAAATACCGCCTTGTAATAAAGTACGATGGAAATCTGCCACCAAGGAGCCCACATAGCGAGCCGTATAGTGCGTATTATGCGCAGCCGTATAATCCTTGAACCAATCGACACTTTTCTTAGCCGCCGCATCCCATTTATTGGTGTAAGCTTCATTGACGGAATAAATCTTTCCCCGCTTCGGCATGGTGATATTAGGGTGCGATAGCAAAAACTCTCCTACACCAGGGTCAAGAGTAAAGCCGTGCACGCCCTGCCCGGTGGAAAACACAAGCATGGTGGAAGGGCCATACAAAATATAACCGGCCGCCACCTGCTGCGTGCCGGGTTGCAAAACTTCATCAAGAGTGGCATTGCCCGTATTACCGGCAGGACGACGCAAAATAGAAAAAATCGTACCTACGTTAATATTTACGTCAATATTACTTGAGCCATCCAAGGGATCAAAAATAAGAATATAATCGCCTTTGGGAAACTCATCAGGAATATTAATGAGGTCTTCCACTTCTTCAGAGCCCATGGCACACAAATTACCACAACGCTGCATCCGATAAGTCAACACGTCATTGGCGATTTCATCCAACTTTTGTACATGCTCACCTTGTACGTTGATTTGGCCTGTACCACCAAGAATATCCAATAATCCCGCTTTGGCAACGCGTCGAGAGATGATTTTTCCCGACAAAATCAAGTCATACAAAAGAGCAGTAAATTGTCCGGTGGCGTAGGGGCTACGCTTTTGGTGTAACAACACATGTTCTGTAACGGTAATTTCTGGCATAATTTCCCACCAAGCTGTTAAATGAAGGGCAAGGCCTCAAGCCTTGCCCTTCTTGTTATTTGTTAGAAAACATGAGCGAATCAGCGTTTTCCTACTTTATTCTAGTTTCAACTCCACACTACTTAGGCCCAAAGGGGCTTGGACGAGTGACCGTTCCAGAGGAGTTTTCGGGGGTGCTTTCTGGGGCACTTTCGGGCTCAGCCTTTGTTTGCTCTTCAGGTGTAGCCGTAGACGTTTCTTCCGCCGGTGTTTCCGATTTAGTCTCCGTTGGTGCTACCTCTGGCGTCGTAGGTGTTGTTGTCTTTTCATCCTCGGCACCTTCCACTTCCGGTTTCTTCACAGGTGCAGGATGCAACGGTGAAGGCATACGCACTGGCTCAATTTTTTCTTGAGGCACAATAGGTGGCATCATAGGCATAGGCATAGGCACTCTGCGGCGTACCACACGGCGTTGTACAGGAGCTGGCGGTGGTGGTGGCGGAGGCACAATCTCAGGAGCAGGAGGCATTTTCAACGCTTTTGGCTCCACAAACGGCCCGTCACTGGTAGGCCCTGTACGAGAAGGCGTATTATTACCAAAGGAACCTTTCACAGGCACCGCAAAAATCAACGGAACATTACCTAAATAGCGAATTGACCAGTAAAAGGTGCCCGTAGCATTAGATACAGTACCACTATTACTTTCGAGTAAAATGGTATCCCAAGCTATGCCAGCCATGGGCGTGCTCGAAAAATTATATTTCCCAGGCCACAGTATGGCATTGGGCGAGATAATCACTAAATCATCGGGGGTCTCGGAATAACGCAACAAAGCGCGCATATCAAAGTATACAGAAACAACGCCTAAGAAAGTTTGCGCATCATACAAGGGCATGGCAAGCAAAACTTCCGGCCCCATGGCTGTATCTTGTACATAACCACGCAGCGCACGGCGATTTTGTTTGGGGTCTTCTTCTAGCAAAGGATAAAAATCCAAAGCCTTGATAGGTGGCCCAGGCTCTTGACCAATCATAGTCGCATCAGCCTTGATGCCGGTAAAGCCAGAAAGCCAAGGAAAACGACCAAAAAGAGAAGCCATCCACTGTCTCGTTGGTGGCTTATCGGCATTATTCATGACTTTTTCAAGGGCGATAAGTTCCTTATCAATACCCACCATACTACGGGCAAGCAATTCTTCATATTCATCCAAGGAACCGTCTTCATCATAGTCAATACTGGCAGGAACATTCACAGTACTATACCAAAAAGATTTTGTCCCTTTCCATACATTTTTTATGGTCTGATTAGAGCTACACCCAAGACCAGCCATCATAAAAATGAGCAGCAATATCCCAACAATTTTTCTTTGCATTGATACTTTTTCCTTTACACATGCTTGAATACATTTTGACACAAGAAAACGCTCTTCCTGTACACATCAACACGTATACTCGCTTTGTTGTTGAACAGCAATGTACATTTGCACACTACATTTTGCCCCGCAAGGCAATAACATAAACCTATGAATGTGCTCTACTTTCGAGCCTATCGGCCAAAGAAGCAAGCACAGATATAACTCTTTCCTTTCCAGGAGATGAAACTTTATTTTCCTTACTAGCATCAGTAGGGCTTGTTGCAACAGCTGAGGGAGTATCCTTGGCTGCAAGACGAGAATCTGTGCCTTGATGCGCTCCTGACATACCTTGCAAAGTAGCCATTCTTGATTGCAAGTCCTGCTTTTCTTCTTCGCTGTCAGAAGCTTGCAAAAGCTCTTGATATATTTCTAAAGCTGAAGAATAATCCCCTTGTTCTGCGAGCACTTCAGCCATGGAGCGAGTGCGCAAAGAAAACTGCTCTTCGTTGTCATCATTGTCAGCTTCACTGTTATCTGCTTCAGAAACAGCAAGGGGTTTCACAATGGATTGGGAAACATTTTTCAGAACAAGAGTCGGTTTTTTAGATATGGATGGGGGATTTTTTGTGACAGAAGGTGAAGTTGGTGCTGCACAAGGCTTTATAAAATTCGCTTCACTCCCCATAACAGCTTGTAATCCTGCGGAAAAAATATCAGTTAAGGAAATATTTTTATTTTCAAACATAGCTCCCATAAAAGCCACGGCAAGGCCTTTATCATTGGAGGAAAGTTCTTGGCCTTCTTCCATAAAGCTGCCACCCCATGCTTGCCAAAAGCCGGCATACCGCATGAGCATGGGAGAAAGTACACTTAACTGCGTTTTTAAACGTGCGCCATAGTCTTCTTTATCTTTATTATTGTGTAATAATTCAATAAAATAAAGGCGGGCTTCAATAAATTCTGGATGTTTTTCAAGCCCCCTTTGCAAGGTATCGACAGCCCGAGGAACATCATTTTCCGCTACCATTTTTGCTAAGGGGAAAAAGAGCTTCGAAGTTGGCTCTAGGTCAACAACTTCTTGATACCAATCAATTTTCTCCTGCATTTTTTCCTCCCTGCTTAGGCTTGCTTTCGTTGTCAGTAAAAAGGTATAATACTTCATTTTTTCGCACATAATGAAGACGTTGCCTAATCATCTTTTCTACATATGCGTCATCGGACTTCAGAAGCCGAATATCTCTACTTAGGTGTAAGTTTTCTGCATCTACAGCAGCTATTTCCATCTCCAACGCTCTATAGTCTTTGCGTAACTCATTGTAGGCCAACACGCCGCCGCCGCCCCATACCATGCGATAAAAAAGCACAATATTGAGAATGCCAAGCAATGTTAAAAGACATGTTCGCCAAAAAGTCGTCATCATTCCTTCCTAATCACGCGCTTTGGCGCTTTGCTTAAAAAAGCCCCAAACATAATTAGCACCAGAAAAAAGAGCCACCACTACAGACATATACAGCAAAGTCATAGCAATAGGTTGCAAGTCCATGCCAAAAAATGGATAATGCAAAAGCAAGGGGACAATAGCCACTCCTTGCAACACTGTTTTTGCTTTACCAAACTTATCTGCGGCCCACACTATGCCTTCATCCCGTGCAATGGCACGCAACCCGTCCCCACCAGCTCTCGACATACAATAACGATGGAAACCCATATGGGAATCCAGCCAAGACCAGAAAGCATGATAAGTACCGAACAGATTAATACTTTATCTGCTAGCGGGTCTAAAAATTTGCCAAGGGAAGTCACAATGTTTTCTCTCCTTGCCACATAGCCATCCACCCAATCGGTAAAACAAGCTAGGATAAAGGCAAAGGCAGCAAACATGCATACTATTGGTCCTTCAAAATAAAGAAAAGCAATAATAAGCGGGGTCATAAGTATGCGAACTAATGTTATTTTATTTGCTAAATTAAGCATTCCTGTACCAAAACCCCTTATACCAAATAATTGCTTCTTATGCTTTTAAATATGAAACATAAGAAAAGTAACACATTAAGAAAAAAAAAGCTAGTCATGCACTTTTATAGCTACTTTTTTATTTTCAGTAAAAATAACAATCCTTTAATCGTGATTACTGGCTATAGCCTCTAAACTACTTGCCGATGCAGCAATGATATTATCAGCCAGTGTCAAAAAACCACGTTTTGCGGGTGATTCCTCTTCTAAATAGACAACAGGGATACCGCTGTCTGCTGCTACCACTGTAGCTGGGTCTAAAGGAATATCACCCAAAAATTTCAGACCATAACGCTCTGCAAGGACTTTGCCGCCGCCTTTTTTGAATAGATGAATTGCCTCATGGCAGTGAGGACAGAACAAGCCACTCATATTTTCCACTACACCAAGCACATTGGCTTTAGCATGCTGCAAAAAATTCAACGCTTTACGCACATCTGCCAAGGAAATTTCTTGAGGAGTTGTAACGACCACACACAAAGCATCTGGAATAGTTTGCAAAATAGTCATATGCTCATCCCCTGTGCCGGGAGGAGAGTCGATGAGCAAAAAGTCCAGTTCGCCCCACAGCACATCAGAAACAAATTGGCGAATGGCCGCGTTTTTCTTGGGACCTCGCCACAAGATAGCACTGTCTCTTTCTTTGAGCAAAGAGTCCATAGAAAGCACGCATAGATTATCATTATATTTAGCAGGAATCATAAAAGACCCACGCTCATCGGTTTCGATATTAGCATGCAAACCCAATAAATTAGGCACGCTTGGCCCATGTAAGTCCACATCCAAAATGCCTACCCTAAAACCACGAGCCGCCAAAGCCGCAGCAGTATTCACGGTGACGGAGCTTTTTCCAACGCCGCCCTTGCCACTCATAATAAAAAGCTTATGGCGAATTTTTCCCAAGGTAGAGTTAATAAGATTGTCTTGCAAGCTAATGCCTGCACTCTTTTTTCCTCCACCGCTACTACACGAAGAACACGAAGACATAGTATTTTCTCCTTAATGATATTACCAACCGTGACTACCCACCAAATCCACAAAGACAGCCGCTCCCACATCTTTAACTAGCACAGTGCCGTTTTCACGCCGCACTTGCATAAGCCGCTGAGAGCGTTTTTGCTCACCTACAGGAATGAGCATAATCCCCCCCTCGTCCAATTGACGCACGAGTGGTTTGGGAATCTCCGGTCCACCTGCAGTTACAAGAATACGATCAAAAGGCGCCGCCTCATTCATGCCAAGGGTGCCGTCGTCGCGTTTCATATAAATATTTTTCATGGGAATTTTTTGAGCAAAAAGCTTGCGAGTAGCCGCATACAGTTCAGGTATGCGCTCCACCGTATAAACCTGACAGCCCAAAAATGACAAAATCGCCGCCTGATACCCAGATCCTGTACCAATTTCAAGGACACGCATGCCCTCTTCTACACGCAAAAGCTGCGTCATCAAAGCCACTGTGGAAGGTTGCGAAATGGTTTGCCCAAAGCCTATAGGCAAGGGGCGATCTTCATAGGCCTGCAAACGCAAGGCTTCTTGTACAAATTCGTGACGCGGCACAGAATTCATAGCTTCAAGCACTAACGGGTCTGTTATACCCTTATTATTCTTAAGGTTACGCACCATAGACCTGCGCAAAATGCGTAAATCCACAGTATGCGCCTGTGTTTTCTGCATATTATGCTCTTTACTCAATGTTTGCCCTTGCCCAAAGGTCTGTTCTTGCCAATAATTTTGCATACTACCATCATTGCACGTAAAGTCAAAAAATCAAAGTGTTATCCCTATATATTACCCATAAAAAACAGTGTTGCAACACAATCACTGTCAAAATTGTAGGACTTTCACCTTCTCTGTCATAAAGAACAAATTATGCACCTTATGTCAACTCCACACCCTTTGTAATTTTTTGAACACCAACAAAACGCTGTACTCCATAAATTATTAATGACAAGCGTTGGCATACCTTGTATAGTCAAAAACACAAAACTTTATATATGTAGAATATTTTTCATCTTCTTTTTATCTATATTCGGGACACTTATGAGAAAAAAACGCCTCTTTTCAAAATTCATCTTATTGATATTCTTAGCCATACTTGGTTATGGTGGCTACCTTTTTTTTGAGGATCGACAAGGGCCAAGCATTACCCTTACCCCCAATACAGGCTATATTTCCCCGCAATCTGAGCTAACACTGGACATAAGCGACACATCTAAAGTACGTTCAGTAGAAGTACTTTTGCGCTACAATAATCAAACAATACCTGTGTTTTCTAAACACTTTGACCCTTACCTCCCCACGCAGCGTGTGCAGTTTACTTTCAAAAATGTGCCCGTACCCCAAGGTAAATTTGAACTAGAGCTCAAAGCCAAGGATGCGTCCTTTGGTGCCTTTGGTCTTGGTAACAGTACCGTTGTGTCAATCCCTGTGGTGATGGACAGTGAACCTCCCATTGTAGATGTGCAAAGCTCCACCGCTACCGTATATCGCGGAGGAACAGGCGTTATCCGCTATGCTGTCAATGAAGAAATGCTTAGTCATGGAATCTATGTGGGCGACCACCTTTTTAAAGGATATCTCCTCAATGACGCCGATAAAAAAGTTGCCGTCTGCTACTTTGCCTTTCCTCACACCATGAAGGTTGAGGACTTTAAGCCCATCCTTGAGGTAAAAGACCGTGCAGGCAACGTGACCAATACACAAGTACCCGTGCGTGTTGCTGACAGAAAATTTAAAGAAGATACCATCAAAATTACCGACAATTTTTTAAATAGGGTCAGTCAAAAACTTTATGATCTCGCCCCTAACGCCGCTAATCCGCTGGAACGGTTCCTTATTATTAATAGCGACATTCGCAAAGCCAATACCACTTTTTTACGAGAACTTGGCCAAACAAGCGATAACACCACGCACTGGAGTGGATCCTTCATGCGCTTACCTCGTTCCGCTTCGCGGGCAGGCTATGGCGAGTATCGTTCTTATGTTTACAAAGATAAAGTCATTGATAACCAATGGCACCTTGGCTACGACCTTGCTTCCATCAAACGTGATAAAATTCCCGCTGCTAATGCCGGCAAAGTAGTTTATACTGGAAATCTTGGTATTTATGGAAATTTAGTAGTTATCGACCATGGTTTTGGTCTCATGTCACTGTATTCGCATTTAACAGATATTCTTACCAGCAAGGATAAAATGGTACAAAGAGGTGATATTATTGGCACTACCGGCATTTCTGGCATGGCTTTTGGCGACCACGTACACTTTGGTATCTTGGTGGGTGGTATTGAAGTCACGCCGCTGGAGTGGCTTGATGCCAATTGGATAAAAAACAACATCACTCGTAGAATTGATGGTAAACAGTAGTATGGCGCAAGGCACGTGTACCATGCAAGATAACATGCATACGGCATATATTTGCCTTGGTTCAAACATGGGGAATAGCGAAGCAATTCTCTCGCTGGCCTTACAGAATATTGAAAGTAGAGAGGGTCTATGTATTGCGGCACGCTCTCCCCTTTATCGAACAGAGCCACAAGGCTACAAAGAGCAAAATTGGTTTTTTAACCAAGTCATCCGCCTGCAGTGCCAAGCATCATGGACGGCCACCATGCTTATGGATTTTTTATTGCAAGTAGAGAAAAAACTTGGCCGACAACGTGAACATCCCAAAGGGCAAGAAGCAGCACAGCGCAATGGCCCACGGCCTGTTGACCTTGACATTTTACTCTTTGACCAAGAAATTAGCAGTAATACTCACTGCGCCTTGCCGCATCCTCGTATGTTCCAAAGAGCCTTTGTACTTTTACCCTTGCTCACGGTCATTGAGGAACATGCCCTTACATTTTTGCCCCAGTGCCAAGGGCAAAGCAGTGATTATGTTAAAAATTGCCTTACAAAACTCACATACTCCCTTAACGGGGACAAAATATATCAAAGCTGAGGAGAAACCATGGTTATACGTTGGATTTTAATCATATTAGCATGTTATGTCTTATATAGACTTTTTGCCAATGACATTAAAAAGAAACTTGCCAAGCAAAAAGAAGAAAATAACGAAGAAGCAAAAATTGCCTCCGGTGAGATGGTCAAAGACCCAGAGTGCGGCACGTACATTGATAAAGAAAGGACCATCACGGTAAAAAATGGTGACACCATTCATCGCTTTTGCAGCTATGAATGTCGAGATGCTTTTTTAGAAAAAGTTAAAAATGGCGGACGTGTCTTGACCGACACTACAGATAAAGAGTAAATGTCGAGTCAGCTCTTATGACGGACTCGTCTCCTCCCGCCACAGCCCAAGCAGAACCTTCATCTTCTGCTCAAGGAGCCTTTTGGGCATACCACATGGAGCAGTGGCTGGATGCTCTCTTAGCCGAACGTGGCTTTTCGCCGCATACAGCAGCAAGCTATGGGCATGATTTAAAAAACTTTCTGACATTTTTAAAAGAATGCGGAAAGGAACACTTGCGAGATTTTCAAGAAGAGGAGCTCTTCTTCTATCTTGCGTGGCTACGAGGCAAGGGACACGCCGGTCGCACCTTAGCACGACACCTTTCTAGCTTGCGAGGATTTTTTAATTACTTGCTAGAGCAGAACATCCTTGCAAAAAACCCGGCAAAACTCCTTGAAAGCCCCAAGCTTCCTGCACTGTTACCACATTTTTTAAGTCAGGAAGAAATGGAGGTTCTCCTACAAAGCCCCGACCTCCGTGACAGATCCGGTCAAAGAGATCGCTGCATTTTAGAGCTTCTCTACGCCAGCGGCTTACGGGTCACAGAGCTCTGCCAACTACATTTGCGGGATATTGACAGTCAGCGGCGTATATTGCGTGTTTTCGGAAAAGGTTCCAAAGAGCGCTATGTCCCCATGCATGAGCAAGCTATGCGTTTTTTAGACGATTACACCCAGCACTGGCGAAAGCTCTTTAGCCCCAAAGAAGACTTCGTCTTTGTCAATCGCTCAGGACGAGGCCTTACACGCCAATATATTTGGAAATTGGTAAAAAAATATGCGCTACAAGCCGGCATAAAACATAACATATCCCCCCACACTTTTCGCCACTCTTTTGCCACGCATTTATTAGAGGGCGGGGCAGATTTACGCTCAGTGCAAATTCTTTTAGGGCACAGCGACATTAGTGCCACAGAAATTTATACCCACATTAAAATGCGTCGCTTACAAGTGATCCTTCAACGTTATCATCCACGTAATAATACCTCTGAGGCACAAGCATAATATGCTTTGTGAACATAAAATC
>CAYJHS010000028.1:0-16979 GCA_964369815.1 uncultured Desulfovibrionaceae bacterium | reverse complement strand
TTTTGTGAACAAAAGTTTCCCCCCAGACCCCCCTTCAAAAAACTTTCAATGCGGCCATATGAGGTTTTTATAATATACAATTTGCCGCAACCACACCTAGAATTTTCACATTATTTATATAAGAATCTTCTGGCCCATGATGACAGAAAAAATAAGCTTAACGAAGGAGATTACCCTTTTTCAATAGATTATTTTTTAGTGACTTGCCAGCCACGAGTGTACCCCAAGGCACAACAAAGCCGCCGTTTCACAACGCAAAACTCTCGGCCCAAGGCTTACCACTTGAAAGGCATTTTCTTCAAAAAGCGTCTTTTCTTCTGCAGAGAAGCCACCCTCAGGGCCAATAACATACACACTCACGCCATCTTTCGCCACCATATCTGGGCGTAACATCGGCACACCGTCTTGGCCTTCATAAGGTAAAAACTTATGTGGAATAGCTCTACTTTCTTGTATAAGTTCCTGCGCCCCGCCTCGTAAAATCCGTACCGTTGGCAACCATGGGTTACCGCATTGCTTCATGGCTGCGATGCACTGACCTTGCCAGTGTTCCTTCACCTCAAAGGGCACTTTACCTTGACTGTGCGCGCCTTGCCAAAGCCATACCTCATGCACCCCCAGCTCCACAGCCTTTTCCATAAAAAAACCTCGCCGTGTAGCCTTGCTAAAAGCTAGTGCCATAATTGGCAAAGAACGTGGACGGGGGAAGAATTCTTCTTCCAAAAGCTCCAAGGTCACAAGACGCTTACTTAAACTCTCAATACGACACAAACCTTGGCGCCCTTGCCCATCAAGGATGTGCACCTGCTCATCCACCTGCAAGCGCAAAGCCTGCATAAGATGACGCGCTTCACTATCCGTCAACTCACACCACTTAGCACCACTTAAGGTGCTGTCAGGCCACTTTTCTGGCGGAAGATAAAATGCGTGCATGAGTTTTCCTTTTACAAACGTTTACTAGGCAGTGCGTGTCTTGCGTACGGCAACAAAAGTATCTCGCAATGCAATAATGCGTCGATAATTTTTCTTTATGTCTGCTCCGGCGGGGGTAAGGCCACAGTCAGGACACTCAATATAGGTGCGCATAATATAGCGGTTAGCCAAAATACTATCTATAATACTTATGGTAGTATCCACTAATGGCGGGAAAAAATTAACAATCTCGTGTGATAATTCCGTTAACACTTCCACCGCATTACACATCATTTGTCGATAGCTTAAACTTACACCCTTTAGCTGCCTATTGGAAATTTCTTCAAGAATACGAATTTTTCTAGCCTGTTGAATATACCCATAACGTTCTTGAACCTCACGATAAAACTCCCTAAGCGCACCAAAGGCTTCTCCTTTATCAGGGCTTTGTAAATACCCATCTACCACATGACTTACTTTAGCAAAAAAATCGTCACTGTAAAAAATAATCCTTCTTTGATGCTTGGTAAGCCACGTGTAAAGAAATTTTAAGCGTTTTTCTTCGGTATCGGTATTTTCTAAAACTTCTGTCTTTTTATAGACAATGCGCCCCATGTACTCACCCCGAACAATATCATTAAGACGCAAAAACATATTGGTGCTGTCACGAATAATGTTAAGCCCTTGCAATGCCTCACCCGTGAGCGGATGAAGAACCTCTTGAGAAACTACTGATAAAGCACGATCTTGGCGTACATTGCTCACATTATAGGCATGCTGATGATAGGTAATCCGAATGATAACCACGCGATTTTCTTCATCAACAAAGTAGCCCCCCTCACCAATGCTTTGGATGGCGTCTTGCTGGTCAGTATCAAGGCTAATAAGCGCAATCTTCTCCACCTTGGGGTAACGACTATGATCGCCGCTGCCAATATAGGTGGTGATGGTTCTATCCGTTTGGCCAAGTACCCTCAAGAGGAACTTCTCCCCCATTTTATGGAGTTTACGAGCAAAAAGAGCACTAGACGTGCGGCGTTCTGAAACAATTGGAAAGCCATAAAGCTCCATAAGATATTGATATACAAACATCCTATTGCGCTCATACATGTCGTTATCGCCATAGCGAAATTTGCCCATACGCATGCCAAAGCGCTTGAGCTCACTGTCAATATCCGAAGGAAATGAAGCAAAAATACCGCTTAAATAAAATTGATTAGCCCCATCAAGGGAGAGAACATGCGCCCTATCCAAACGCAATAAATACGGCAAAAGCATGGGGTAATAGTCCATGAGTGACGTGTCTAAGCGTCCGCACTCTTGACGAAAAGATTCGTGCATGGCACGGGGCAAACGAGAAGCAAGTGTTTGAATATTATTTTTAATGACAGGAGCCTCTAGGGGGCAAGTGGCGCCGTCATAATTGTAGACAGAGTTCAAAATAGGATGAATAATATCATACTGAAATATTTCAGAAAGATAACTCAATGGGCGCCCCAAGGCCAGCAAAGAAAAGCCTGGCAACTGTGAATACTCCCACATGTCGTTATCAAAGGAAGGCAAAAGTTCCCGAGCTTCTACCAAGGGGTAATTTTTTGTGCATTGATAGGGCTTTACAAGGCAATGGCGAATATGCACCGCATTGAGGAAGTTATAGAGCTCATCAAAAGTATGTAGCTCTATATAATTCCTAAAAGAGGAATGATCTTTCCAAGGCAAGCCATTCTTGGTGAAAATTTTTTTCCAAGAGATCATGTTGTCCCCAATATGTCGAAGGTAAAAAGAAAGTTTGCATACACTACACCCAAAAAGAGTATATGTTGCTTTTTAACAAAAAACAAGCAAATATATATGTTATTTATGACTTATATTCCACACTGGAATTTCAATTTTTTCCAAAATTTCTTATTAACAGTAAAATGGATAAGACAGGAAAGATTTTTGAGCAATTTGCGACTACAAAATTCAAAGTAAACACTCCACCACAAAAAAGAATGACATCTCACCCTTAAATCCACCATGCATAAAATAAAAATAAAGCAGCAAGCGGATCTAAAGGGCACCTTTTCATTTGCATTTTGTCTATTTTTTTTATATATTTTGAAAATATTATAAATTCATCGTTGGGAGTTTGCATGACTATCGCACGAGAACAACTAGCCTCACGCCTTGGTTTTTTATTAGTGTCCGCCGGCTGTGCCATAGGGCTTGGTAACGTTTGGCGTTTTCCTTTCATCGCCGGAAAATACGGCGGCGCATATTTTTTGCTTGCCTATTTTTTCTTTTTACTCTCAGTAGGCTTACCCATCCTGATTATGGAATTTTCCATTGGGCGCGCTTCACGCAAAAGCTGGGGGGCAGCCTATGCCAGCCTGCAACCACAAGGAACTTTTTGGAATAAATTCGGCATAGTAGGACTTATTGGTGCCTTTGTGCTCATGATGTATTACATCCCTGTGGCCAGCTGGCTTTTTAGCTATTGTTACCATATGGGCTCTGGGGCACTATCAACACTTTCCCCCGAGCAAACAGGGCAGTTTTTTGGTGCTATGCTTTCAAAACCATGGACCATGTATGCTTGGACAGTTTTTGTTATTATTCTTGGTATTGCTTCGTGCGCCCTTGGAGTGCAAAAAGGGGTTGAACGTATCATTAAATACCTTATGTTTGGCTTAATTCTATTGCTGTTTGTGCTTGCGGGCCACTCCCTCACCCTTTCTGGTGCCGGTGAAGGTATGCATTTTTACCTTGCTCCAAACCTTGAAAAAGCACAAAGTGCCGGCTTTTTGAATTTACTCAACGACGCCATGAATCAGGCCTTTTTCACTATCAGCGTAGGCATTGGCTCTATGATGATTTTTGGTTCTTATCTGGACAAAAAGCGTAGTATCTCAGGAGAAGCTACGTATATTATTGGGCTTGATACCTTTGTGGCCATCATGGCTGGGATTATTATTTTCCCCGCTTGCTTTACTTATGGTATCAAACCGGACGCTGGCCCATCGCTTATCTTCATCACCTTGCCCAATGTTTTTAATGAAATGGCAGGGGGAAGGCTTTGGGGTTTACTCTTCTTCGTCTTCATGGCCTGTGCTGCACTCACTACGGTTATTGCCGTCTTTGAGGCTATTATCGCATATTTTATGGACGTACTGAATTTTTCACGCAAAAAAAGTACGCTCATCACTTTTGGTAGTATTATGATTGGCGTGTTGCCATGTATCCTTGGCTTTAACCTTTGGGCAGATATCCAGCCCCTTGGCAAGGGTAGTAGCATTCTTGACCTTGAAGATTTTATTATCAGCAAAAACCTACTTCCCCTTGGTTCGTTGCTAGTGCTCTTTTTCTGCACTTCTCGCTACGGCTGGGGCTATACAAAGTTTGTGGAAGAAGCCAACACAGGACAAGGGGCAAAATTCCCTAAATACTTACGCTTTTATTTAACCTATATTTTGCCGTGCATCATTATTTTTGTCTTTATTCAAGGCTATTTACAAATGTAAAAACTATATACAGCTTGGTGGCATCTTAAAATCGATATAAGATGCCACCAAAAACTGAATAGGTTACCGCTTTGTGGTTATCCACCATAGGACTGTCAGTAATGAGCGGACTGAGCAAACGCACACTCCCTCCCAGCATAGCTGATATATTCTGGCTAAAAGCGTAGGCTACACGCAACCCCACATAAGGCTCAGCAGACATAGAATCTACCGTATACCGCTTAAGGCCAGTACGAGCAGACTCATTGCCATCTACACCATAATAATAGTCAATATAGTCAGCACTATGCAGCTTTACACCAACAAAAGGAGTAAGCATAAGCCTTTGCAAACGTAGGGTATATTCATACTCTAAAGTCCCTACAATACCGCTATGCGTATCAAGCACATTAGTAGCAATATTGGCACGCACACTTCCTCCAAAGGGCATTTTTATCCTCAGCCCAAGGCCGGCAAGCAAGGAGCCATAACGATTTTCTAAGTGTTCAAGGCTTTCATCATCACTTCTATAGCCATAAAAATTGGTAAAATCGTATTCTAAAAAAGCAGATATGGCTACAGATTTATTAAATTTATACTGCAAACCTCCTTGTGTTCCTCGCAAGTAAATATACTCTCCGTCATAAGCAATAATAGGCATAGGTGTCCAAGTGTCATAATCTTTATATGGACTCGAAGTAAAAGCTCCCCCTGCTCCCAACATCCACTGTGCCTGTGCTAAAGGTGCCGTACACAAGCATAAAAATACAAAAAAAACCACACAACGCCATATTCTTACAAATAACATAAGTCCTCCTTGGTAATATTTTGAATAATACACTATCTATCTATATTTACAAGAAAAAATATAATCAAAATGTCTTTTAAAATATGGAAAATTTATTTTTACCCCTTACTACTTGAAATATATTTTTTTATTTTAAGATTTTGTGTACAAGAGTTTTGGATAGCAACACTCAAGGCAGTCAAAAAGCCAACCAAGTGAAGGCATTTTTGCAAAGTTTTTATGATATTATACTGCGTAATTTACATAGCACGAAAAATTCGTTGACAGGATTTCCTTCTTCTATACAATGCAAAAATTACTTATAACAACGTGAGTTACAATGATAAAACTATTATTTTCCAGCATTATTTTGTTTCTTTGTATATATCCTTTAGCAAAAGCCCGAAAAAATATTATTACAGAAAATGAACTCTACGGCATTTTCCTTGGCAACTATATATATTTTATCCACTATCTACTGATGCTCTCTTGTGTCCTTTGCGTTGTACATTATCTTATTGTCCCCATATCAAAAAAAGCCCTGTGCCTTATTATTCCGGCGACGCTCATTATTGTTGGTGGACTTGGTTATTATAATTATCGAAATGCAACCATTACGCATACAAAAATTAGCATTGATAAGCCCGCACTCATAGAATCCCTCAAAATTGCATTTGTGGCGGACTTACACCTTACCACCACATCAAATACAAACTTATTTGTAGATATGGTGGAAAAAATTCAAGCACAACAACCTGATATAATTATTTTTGGCGGTGACATTATACAAAATAGTTATACAAAAATAAAAGATGATTACACAAAAATATTTCAGCCTTTAAAGGCAAAATATGGCGTCTACACCGTCTTAGGAAATCATGAATACTATGGCAATGATGTTGAGGAAAATATTAAATATTTGCAATCTCTTGGTGTTAAAGTTTTGCGTGATGTGGTATTAAACATTGATGGCATACATATCATTGCCAGAGATGATGTGCGAAGGGACTATGTGAGCGGACAAAGGAAAAGTCTCCAAAGTCTATTTTCCGAAAATAATATTTCTCCAAATACCCCCACTATTGTTGTGGACCATAACCCTCAAAGCATCCTTGAAAGTGTAGCGCAAAAGGCAGACATTCAGCTTTCTGCCCACACGCATGCTGGGCAGTTTTTCCCCTATAATATGCTTCTTAAAGCACGTCTTCCCAATGCCTATGGCTACAAAAAAATTGAAGAGCTACATACAGTTGTAACTTCCGGCGTGAGTGTGGGCTTTTGGAAAATTATTGGCCCTTGGCAAATGCCTTACCGTTTTGGTACTCGCAGTGAAATAAATATTGTGGAAATAGATTTTTTACCTAAAAAGAACAAAGATAAATAGTTGCGGCACGTGCGCATTAAAAATGCAAAAAGTCGTAGTTTTGGCATTTTAAAAATATAAACACATACTATGGGGATATGAGTGAATGAAAAGAAAAAAAATCCTGATGTTGATTCTTCCTCTTGCGTTTACAATGTGTATAGCCCTGCAATCAAAAGCCCAACGCAATGAGGACACTGAACACGATGCACAGCCTACTCTTGGTGACTATTACAAGGGTGAAAGCTTGTACGGACAATGCGTTACATGTCATACTCGAGAGCCAAAATTTGCCGGAAAACCTGTAACCTCCCTCATCCAAGCTATGCAGCATTTCAAGAAAGCCAAACTGGATAGTCCCTTACTCAAGGCGAAGAAAAAAATCTTTGCCAACTTAAGTAAAAAAGATATACAAGACCTCGCAACATATCTTAATGAATTATAATAGAATTTTGTGTTCTTATACTGCACCTAAAAAAAAGCACAAAAAGAAGCATTGACTCTTTAAGATGAAGACCTATTTTCTTCAAGGACGGTATTTTGTATACACATTACTCTATCGTCTATATATAATATAAATAAATGGAGATAATATGCTTACTAAAATATCCCCCCAAGAGGCACATTCACGTGTAAGCCAAGGCACAGCCCGTCTCATTGACATTCGCTCACCTGAAGAGTTTGGAGAGCTGTCCATAGAAGGTGCTACCCTTGCCCCCTTGCCTGTCATTAGCCTTCTCGATCTTAAAAATACCAAAGCCGAAGGACAAGAAGTTATCTTTCTGTGTCGCTCCGGTAATCGCACAGAGGCCGCTAACGAAACTCTGCAATCTATCTTCCCCAATGCCTATGCTCTAGATGGTGGTATTAACGCCTGGCAAAAAGCCGGTCTTGCTCTGCGCAAGGGCAAAGCACCTTCCATTCCCCTTGAGCGGCAGATTTTTATCGCCGCCGGAAGTATGGTACTTGCTGGTGTTGTTGGAAGCTTTGCGTGGCCTCCACTGCTCTTCCTTGCGGGATTTGTAGGCGCAGGCCTTGTTTTTTCAGGAGTATCCGGCTTTTGCGGCCTTGGTATTCTTCTTTCAAAGATGCCTTGGAATAAATAATACACGCACATAAAACAATCAAACGAGAGGAATAACACTCTCGTTTTTTTGTCTATTATGTTTGCATACATAAACGCACACGAGGACTTTTATGCAACGCTGCCCATGGCCTAACTTAGAAAGTTCAGACATGTATATGCACTATCATGACCATGAATGGGGCGTCCCCTCTCATGATGACGCACACTTGTTTGAAATGTTTATTTTAGAATCATTTCACTGCGGACTTTCGTGGTTGCTCATACTAAAAAAGCGTGAGGCCTTCAGAAAAGCCTTCGATAATTTTGATCCCGAGCGCATGGCGGCTTATGACGAAAAAAAGGTACAAGAGCTCATGGAAAATGCCGACATCGTACGCCATAAAGCAAAAATTCTTGCCGCCATACAAAATGCCAAAAGCTGCCTCAAGGTAACACGAGAGTTTGGAAGCTTTGCCAACTATATCTGGAGTTTCACCAACAAAAAAGTAGTGTATAATCCCTATGATGGTGTCACCACCCGCAATGCTCTTTCGGACGCTTTTGCTAACGATGTAAAAAAACGAGGGTTTAAGTTTATGGGCAGCGTCACAGCTTTTTCCTACCTTGAGGCCATTGGTGTCATGAACGACCACGCACCTACTTGTTTTAAATTTGTGCCGGAAGAGTGCCGTTAAAGCCATAAATTTTTTTGGGGAAAAACTTTTGTGGACAAAAGTTTTCCCCCAAACCCCCTTTCAAAAAACTTTAAATGCGACAACACATTATTGTTATAAAAGCATTTTGCCGCAATAACACTCTAAAAAAATTAAGTGTGAGTTTTTTATTTGCAGATACTATCTCAACCCTGCACCAAAAGCATTTGTTTTATTACGCTTTTTACAGATATACATAATATTGTATACGGCAAAGAGTATTCATTGCAATGCCCTCATAAGGTAGTGAATACTCTACGGATGTTTTTTTGCTGAGTTAAGGCGATACCCACGTTTTTGTTTAATTTAAGCGTTGTTTCAAGTTATCGTTAATAATATCAACTATAATTTCAGCAGCTTTTGACATACCTGTAGTACTAAGTCTACCAAGATTTGCAAAAGACTCCTCTATACTATAGCCTAAAATGCCCACACCTGCCTCAAGGCCAATGTCTTGCATAGCCATATAGGCATATTGCACCGCCGTTTGAATGCCTGTGCTCAGCTTATATGCACACGATACCTTTGCACCATCACAAAACATGCCTCCTAGCGTCCCTACTACGGACTGCATACACAGTTCCATCTGCTTATAGCTTCCACCAAGCATATACACCGTCGCTGCCCCCACAGAAGATGAAGCGGCAATGCCAGCACCACACACCACTGACATACGCCCTATTTTACTCTTGGCACAAATATTTAAGACCGCCGACATAGCTAGCGCCCGAGCAATGGTAAGGTTGTCCACCTGCAACTCTTCCGCTACCGTAAGCACTCCCACAAAATTTGTAATTCCTTGATTACCACTGGCAGCAACGGTAATAATGGGCACAACCAGCCCGCACATACGAGCCTCTCCACCTGCACACGTCATATAGGCTGCCTTGTTTGCTACACCATGCATACCTTCCTTACTCGTACATTTTTCCTGTAGCGCAGATCCCAAAAAAGTAATGGGGCTTTCAAGTCCGGCAAAGGCGGCTTTTTGATTATTGCGAGCTGCATCTACAAGAAATTGCAATTCTTCTTCACTCATGCTTTTGCACAACTCCACAGCCTTTGCAAAACCAAGCTTTTGCATAAGCACAGCAGCACTGTCTTCAATCATGCTTCCAGCATTGGCTTCTTGTTGCCAAATGACTGTGTCATTATGCTTTTTTTCCACAACATTGGCATAATCATTTTGCACAATAATGCTCGCGCTATCTTCACCAGCAAAAGCTTCGATTTTAAAATACAATGGGTCTGCAGGAGTATCATCCACAAGCACTTCGATACATTCTTTTTCTAAAATAGCCTGTGCCTGCACGACGTGTGTGGGAGTTACCTTAGCAAGTACAGCCAAATGATCTTCTGGATTGTTCATAGTCATACCTATGGCAATGCCCATCTTAGGGCCACACACGCCTGTACCCGGCACATACACACTAGTGCCATTTTTCAAAACTGCAGGGCTGATGGTCAAACACATTCTTTCGGGTTGTTTTCCTAAAATATGCGTAACTTCGCACCCTAAATACGCAAATACCGCAGGCTCAGTACAGCCAGTGGTGTATTCCATATCGTTCTTAATAAATTGGATTAATTCCGCTTTAGTCATAACATCTCTCCCCTATCTATGCTACTTAAATGAAAAAGCCCCCAACATATAATGCAGGGGGCTTAAATGAGACACTAATAGCCAATTAGGCTTTTTTAAGTGCTTCTTCCAAAATTGCCATACCTTCTTCAAAGACGCTGTCTTCAATGGTCAAAGGATAGAGGAAGCGCATAACGTTGTAGTAGCTACCACAGGTCAAGGTAACAAGATTTTTTTCCATGCACAGCTTTTGCACTTTTTTGGCAAAATCTGGGTCTGGGGTATCGGTACCAGGTTGCATGAATTCTACAGCAACCATGGAGCCAGGGCCGCGCACTTCGCGGATTTGGGGAACTTCTGCTTTGAGAGCTTCAAGGCGAGCTTTAACCTTATCGCCAAGTTCCATAGAGCGCTGAGGAAGTTTTTCTTCTTCCATAATATCAAGCACAGCAAGCACAGAAGCAAGACCTAAGGGGTTACCAGCGTAGGTGCCGCCAAGACCGCCCGGCAAAGGAGAATCCATCACCTCAGCCTTACCTACAACGCCGGAAATGGGGAAACCACCGGACATGGATTTAGCAAGGGTCATGAGGTCTGGTTCTACATCATAGTAATCACCAGCAAACATTTTACCGGTACGGGCAAAGCCAGACTGCACTTCGTCAAAGATAAGCACGATGCCGTTATCGTCGCAAATTTTGCGCAAGGCACGCATCAATTCCACAGGAGCGAAGTTAAAGCCACCTTCACCTTGCACTGGCTCAAGGATAATAGCAGCCACACGTTTGGCTTCCACGTCCACTTTAAGCACTGTTTCAATGGCGTCTAAGGAGTCTTGCACGCTGATTTTGTGCAATTCGTTAGGATAAGGAACATGATAAATTTCAGCAGGGAAAGGTCCAAAGCCCAATTTGTATGGGGCAACCTTACCGGTAAGGCCGAGGGTCATCATGGTACGACCGTGGAAAGCGCCGTTAAAAGCGATGACAGCGGTACGACCGGTATAATGACGGGCAATTTTAATAGCATTTTCGACAGCTTCGGCACCGGAGTTAAAGAAGCAGCTCTTTTTGGGAGATTTACCAGGGGCAATAGCATTAATGCGTTCGGCGGCTTCTACATAAAGGGTAGAAGGAATAACCTGATGGCAAGAGTGAGTAACTTTTTCTAATTGTGCAGCTATGGCAGCTTGCACCTTGGGGTGTACGTGACCAACGTTCAAAACACCGATACCACCAGCAAAATCAATGTATCTTTGGCCATCAATATCCCAAAGTTCAGCGTTTTTTGCTCTATCCACATAGAATGGGCACATAACCCCAGCACCCTTAGGCACAGCGGCTTGTCTACGTTTTTCCATTTCTGCGCTTTTAGACATATAAGACTCCTAAATTAAATAAATACGTTACAAATAGATTTTTCGCGCATATGCACAAAAAGATCCCCTGCCCACAACTCCCTCTGTATCCTTATGTATTCACAGCCAACATCATAATATTTCACATCGTTACATATCGCATTAGCTGTGCATACCAGCGACGCTTTGAGATAGGTGCGAAGATAGGGAATATCACCTTGTGTGTCAATGCCCAAAGACATTTTTTTTGGCATAGTGAAAAAGGGGATTGTTGGGATTTTTTACCGTTTTTTTTGGGCATAACCGCTGTTTTTTTTCAAGAAAAAGGGCTATTATGAGGTATTTTGTACGGTATAAAATTTTAAAGAAAGTTGTGGAAAGTATTGGGGAAAGATAAAAACAAGAAAGATAAAAAATTATGTTGCGGCAATATATAACTTTAAAAACAAGATGCTGCCGCATTTAAAGTTTTTTGAAGGGGGTTTGGGGGAAACTTTTGTTCACAAAAATTTCCCCCAAAAAAATAAAAAACTAATAAAAAACTAATTAAAAACTACTTATTTTCCACACGGGTTTTTTGTAAATAATCCATGCGTTCATATAAATCACAACCAAGATCCCAAGGTTCTTGCACAAAGTTTTCGCCTTTGGCAAGAGCGTCCATGCCAGCTTTGACCTTGGCGGGCAGGGCAGGCAAAGAGGTGATGCGCACGCCGGTGGCATTGGTTATGGCGTTCACGATGGCAACGTGTCCGCAGCTTTGGAAGCCTTCGGCGCAACCTGTGGAGCCATGAGGGCCTGTTTCACGTATATTTTCAATAAAATACACATTAATATTATCAGGAACTTCGTTGCAACGTACAACGCCTGCACCGCGCAGGTTATTGTGCTTTTGCATATCTTCATAGTCTTCACTAAGCGCATAGCCAATGCCATGAGCAAAGCCGCCCCAAGCCTGACCAAGCACAGCATGATAGCTACCTACCTTACCGATATCAGCCACAATGTGTGCATCTACCACGGTGGTTTTACCGCTTTCCACATCAACAGCAACTTCCACTACGGTGATGACATAGTTTTGCGCAATGTTGCCATAGCCGTGACCGGTATCCTTATCAATGTCCGCCCAATTCTCTGTGAAAAGCCCATTGTAGCGAGTAGGGATGTTTTCAGCCTGCATTTCTGCATGACTACGATAGCTGCCGTCGGCTTTCTTCATGGCGCCGAGGAGTTGTTCCGCAGCATTAATGATGGCCTTACCGGCTACGTGGTGCGAACGGCTACCGGAGGCAGAGCCGGTGTCGGGGCAGGTGGCAGTATCGTTGCACACGAGGTGAATTTGGTCGGTGCCGATTTTTAAGGTAGATAAGGCTTCGTGCGTATGTGCCACAAGGCCAAAGTCTGCGCCTTGACCTACGTCAGCCCAAGTGTTGTACACATTGATGCCGCCGTCGCTGCGCAATTCTAAATCCACTTCTGCGCGGTCAGGTAATTTAGACACGTGGTAGCCACCAAGGGAAATGCCAACGCCGTGCTTAACTTTGTCGGTACTGGCTTTTTCTGCTCTGGCCTTAAGTTCGTCGTAATAAGGACGGATGCGATCCATAAGCTCATGCATGGGGTAGTCACGATAAGGCACAGAGGTGGGGCTTAAGTCGCCTTCCTTCACGAGGTTTTTGTAGCGGAACTCAAAGGGATCCATGCCCATCTTCAGGGCGAGCATATCCACCAATTGTTCGCTTACAAAGTAGGTTTGTGGCGAACCAAAAGCACGATAGGCAGTACCGAAGTTAGCATTTGTAAAGGCAGTACGCACAAGAGCACGTACATTGGGTATATCATAATAATAACCAATGAAACGAATAACTTTTGTAGTAAGAGCACCAGCCATTTCACTGTAGGCACCGTGGTCAAGGCCGCACAAATAGTCAATGGCGGTCATCTTGCCAGAAGCGTCGCACGCAAGCTTAGCATTGGCGTGGATAGGTGCACGTTTACCCGTAGTATGTTGATGTTCTTCATAGCTCATGTCAAGGGAGACTGGTACGCCTAAAGCTAGGGCGCACACCGCAGTTACGGCATAGTTTGCAGGGGACATGCTGTAGCCAAAGCTACCGCCAGCAGGGTTGCCGATAACACGGATATTAGCGGCGTCCACCCCAATGGCACCGGCCATTTGGCCTATGATACCATACACAAATTGGGTCTTACCTTGAATGGTCACGCCATTTTCGCTAGGATAAGCTTGCACCACGTCCGGCTCAATGGGCAGATGCGGTTGACGAGTGGTCTTAAAAGCACCACTGACGCTATGAGCGTCGTCATTGAACATATTGCGGGTGTCATCACCTTTATATAAAGGCAATTCCATATAAATATTTGGGTATTTTTCATGCACTTGCGGTGCATCGGCGGCAGCGGCCTGCACAAAATCTATGGCGGCGGGCAAATCTTCCTTATTTACCACCACAGCCTCAGCAGCTGCGCGGGCTTGTTCACGAGTAGCAGCAGCCACAACGGCCACTACGTCGCCATAGCGATTGATGTAAGTATCGCTAAACACAGGACGATCACTGCCATCGCAAGAACTATGTACCACACCTTGTGGAGCAAAAAAGCGGTTCGTTCCCTTTACGTCTTTAGCAGTAATAACAGCTTTTACGCCGGGCATGGCAAGGGCTTTGCTGTCATCAATGCTAATAAGGCGAGCTTTGTGACTTTTTCCGAGTACTACAGCCAGATGCAGGGTTCCGGCAGGCATTTTTGCGGCAATATCACCGCCAAAATCGCAGCTGCCCATGACCCGCTCCACGCCCTTGGGCTTGGTGAAATTGGTGCCGTAAACGGAAGTGTCGGCAGGCACCTTGGGGCAAATATCTGCAAAGGGCTTCTCACCGCGCATAACGGCAGCAGCTTCCATAACAGCGTCAATAATGGGCTTGTAACCGGTACAGCGACACACATTATTATTTTTTGTGAACCAGTCTCGTACTTCTTGGCGGGTAGGGCTGGGGTTTTCATTGAGCAAAGCTTTAGCAGACAAAATAAAGCCAGGGGAGCAAAAACCACATTGTACAGCAGCAAAGGTCAAAAAGGCCTGTTGCAAGGGATGTAAACTTTCAAGAGTACCAACGCCTTCGATGGTCTCCACCACAGCATAGTCGTCAATTTTTTTCATGGGGCGAAGACAAGCACGCGTCAACTTACCATTTAAAATAACACTACAAGCACCGCAATGCCCAGATCGACACGCTGCCTTAGTGCCAGTTAGGCCAATTCTGCGCAAAACGACTGCCAACGTCTCGTCGCCATTACAAATGATTTCCCGTGGAAAGCCATTGATATTAAGAAATGCTCTTCTTGTGCTCATGAAAACTCCTGCACTTACTGCTCACATTTTATTGTTTATATTTAAAGGTTTAGCTGCATACAATTACTGAACTATAAAAGCCTTGCCCCATCCTTTACTCCACTTTTGCGCTACACTCTCATGCAATGTCTATATATTGTCAAATGAAAAATGCAGCTCATGCGGATTTTTTTGTATTATGTTGATTTTATTGAACAGGGGAGGAGAGAGGGAAACTTTTGCTAGCGCCAAAAAGTCTCCCCCTCTCCTCCCCAAACCCCTCCTCTCCCCCTTCAAAACGCGCCCAATAGTCCATGAAAGTCGAAATAGTTAATTATATAGAAGAGTTTATAATGCAAGTTGAGCTGTTACACGCCATGAAGATTGACACTTACAACATAAATCAGGCTACCTATGGGGATTTTGCCTTAACTCAGCATCCCATAACAGGTGCTGTATCGTGTTTTTCACTGATATATATAAAAATACTGGCATCAATTACATCGATGCCAATTGTATTTTTATATATATCTGTGAAAAACTTAACTTTGCATACCACAATTTTTTCCATTGCAAACCAAATCAAGCTACCTATGAGGATGTTGCAAAATGCAATTGGTGTCGATGCAATTGACACCAGCATTTTTGTAATATCCTCATAGGTAGCGGATAACCAACGGTAGTTTTTTGCTGAGTTAAGGCAATAGCCACATAAAGGAATAATTGCTTTTCATTAAATTAAGGCACTAACAACATTTAATTTTTCTCTGGCATAGTATAATAATACAACTCATTTAAATATCTTGCAAAGCCCTTTGCGCCAAAAGCCACGCAGAGCTTTGCAAGTCTGCATCAAGGCGTTTTTCCATGCTTAAGGCTCTGTGTAAACGTGCCTCAATATTTTGCACTGCCTCTGGTATATGCGCAAACTTTTCTTTTTTTTGTAAAAATCTCTCCGCTATAGGCAAGACGCTGGTGCCGTTTACAAATTTATCCGCCATATAGATAAGCTCTTTTTCTCCTACGCTCTCTTCGGCGCTTATGCACATATCCGTATGATTTTCCACCAAGGGCGCTAGTTCTGAAAGCCCCATATGCCGCAAAAGCTGTGCCGCGGCCTTTTCATGTTGCGCTTGACCCTTACACATATCATGGAGCAAAGCCCCTACCTCTACTTGCTCCACCTGTATACGCCCCGCGCCGTGCATGGCATTATACGCCTTAGCAAAGGTCACTGCCACACGTGCCACCGCCTGCGAATGCGCCACCACTTGTGCCGGCACCTGTAAACATTGCAAGAGTTCTATGGCCTCAAAGGCTAGAAGACACACTCTTTGCGCCGCCATATGCCGCAAGTGAGCATAGGCCTCTGGCGTATCCATATCATAGAGAATATGACTGTCAGCAGTGGGGATATGGCGTGAAGGTAAAGCCTGCATGGCGTGCTTGAGCCCTTCATGGGCTTTTGCCTGAAAAGAAAGAATATGTGGTGCATGGCATAAAGGAAGTAAGGGGGGGTGTCCTTTTTTCTCACCAAAAGTAGGAAAAAGGACATGCTCGGGAAAACCTTCCTTGGATTGCAACAAAAAATATAAGGTGCAAGGGCGTACCAGCGGAATATCCACAGGATGCATAAAACAATGGCTGTAGCTATATTTTGCAATATGCTCTAGCCCCCTGCACACAGAGGAGAACATCCCTTGTTCTGCGTGGGCATTATGCACTTCTTCCACATTGATTTCATGACCATAGGCAGCATTAATCTTTTGAAGGGTCTTACATAGAGCCTCCCTTTCTCGCTGCCCCGTCACCACATAAATATGCTTAATCCCCATGTCGGCATACAAGGATACCAATTGTTCCAGCGCAGAAGCTTCACCCCCTTCCATGTTCTTCCCCTTACAGCATGGCAAAGGAAGCAACGGCTTAAACTCCCCTTGCATACGTGTGGAAAAACCCGCCGCTAAAATGAGGGTTGTTATGGTATTGTTATTCATATGATTTCCAATAGTTTGTGAGGTGCTTCAAGGTGTTTTTATTTTTCCAGAATTACATTACTAAGTCAATATTCATTATAATGCGAAGAAATAGCCTCAAAAAAACATGCACGGCATTGTAATTTATAAAATGTGGTCATTACCTTAACTCAGTAAAAAAATACCCACTGACTATGCGCTAGCTATGAGAACATTGCAAAAGTGCTGGTGTCAATTTCATCGACACCAATTGCACTTTGCAACATCCTCATAGTTAGCTTGCTCAGCTTATCAATAAATAATCTTTGCGATATACAAAGGTTAGCTTTTCACAGGGATAGTATAAAAATACAATTGGCATCGATGTAATTGATGCCAGTATTTTTATACTA